>JBGSBH010000199.1:0-4308 GCA_041730635.1 Cypionkella sp. | reverse complement strand
TTTTTAATTTTATTTAATTGACCATTGGTAGCAACACCAACAGCAAGCAGGAATACAAAACATGAACATCGAACAAGCCCGTTTCAACATGATTGAGCATGCCGATCGGGGTCGCGGTGGGGACGTCGCTGGTGGTGGTCGCCGCGCTCGGCGCGACCACCGCGGGGTCCTACGCGCTGTCGGGCTATGTCGACTGGGCGCTGGTCGCCTGGCTGGCGGCGGGCGGAGTGGCGGGCTCGCTCGCCGGGCGGGGGGCGGGCCAGGCGCTGGCGGCGCGCAGGAACCGGCTCGAACGCGGCTTCGCGGCGGCGGTGATCGCGGTGGGCGCCGTCGTCGCGGCGAGCGCGCGCTAGATCCGCCGCTCCACCGTCGCCGCCCCGGCGCACTTGTCGGCCGCCGCCTCGCCCTCGCCGCCGAGCAGGGTGACCGCGGCGAAGCCGGCGATCACCAGCGCGATGAACCCGGCGGTGACCGCGTGGAGGTACTTGTCGATGAAGCGCTTGATCGGCGCCCCGAAGAAGCGGAACAGCAGGCCGACGATCATGAAGCTGATCGCGCGCGAGACGACCGAGCCCAGCACGAACAGCACGAGGTTCATCCCCATGAACCCGGCGGTGATGGTGAGCAGCTTGAACGGGATCGGGGTCGCGCCCTTGGCGACGAACAGCCAGAAGCCGTATTCGTTCAAGTAGCAGACCGCCACCGGAAAGCTCTGCGTCAGCCCCAGCAGCTCGAGGATCTGCGCCCCCAGCGTATCGTACAGCCCCCAGCCGATCGCGTAGCCGAGCAGCCCCCCGGCGACCGAGGCGAGCGTGGCGACCGCGGCGAAGCGCAGCGCGCGTTTCGGCGCGGCGAGGCACATCAGCCCGAGCAGCGGGTGCGGCGGGATCGGGAAGAAGCTCGCTTCGAGGAAGCTGAACAGCGCCAGCCACCCCACCGCGTGCGGGTGCGCCGCCTTGGCCATCGTCCAGTCGTACAGGCTGCGCAGCATGCGTGGGTTCCGCCCCCCGGTTCGTCGGAGCGGGGCGTCTAGGGGAAGCCGGCCCGGGGCACAACGGCCGGGCGGGCGGGGGGAAAGAATGGTTTCACGCAGGCGCCGCAGAGGAAGCGGAGAGGCGCAGAGGCGCGTGCACCCGCGGCAAAGCCGCTCTCCCCGATGCGAGCTCGCCCTTGGACGCGGCGCAGATGGGGGCCAGCGGCTGCGTCGCCAGCACAACCTCTCCGCGTCTCTGCTCCCTCTCGCGTTCTCTGCGCGAAACAGAACCACCTGCCGCATTCCAGCTAACCGATATGGCACTTTCTACTTGACATCGTCACGCTGTTTGGTTAGAGAAACGGAACATCGCGATGGTGTGATTCGAACCGGGCGGGGCCTTGCGGGGCCGCCGCCCGTTTTCGTGTCCGCCCCTTGGGGCCATCGCCAGCGGAGGGATCGGACATGGCAACCAAGGCAGCGGCGCGGCCCGTGTGGGAAAAGGCATTCCTCGCCGCGCTGCGCAAGGGCGCGACCGTCGCCCAGGCGGCGGAAACCGGCGGCATCAAACCGGGCACCGCCTACAGCCTGCGCGGAAAGAATGCCCGTTTCGCCGCGGAATGGAGCAAGGCCTGGGCAGCGGGCGGACGCGCCCCGCGGGCGAAGAACTTCACCCGCGTGACGCAGTGGAAGAAGCCGTTCCTGCAAGCGCTGGCCGAGACGTCCAACGTCAGCGCCTCGGCGGCCAGGGTCAACATCCCCACGGCGACCGTCTACCAGACGCGCCGCGACGACCCGGCTTTCGCCACCCGCTGGCGCGCCGCGCTCTACGAAGGGTACGAGCATCTCGAGATGGAGGTGCTCGCCTATCTGCGCGGTACCGACGGGGAGCGCAAGCTCGACACCGCCAACGCCATCCGGCTGCTTGCCGCCCACCGCCAGACGGTGGCGGAGATCCGCGCGATCAGGGAGGATGAGGACGAGCAGGCGGTGCTCGATTCGATCGACGCGCTGATCGACCGGATGCGCAACGCCCCGGCCAGCGCGGCGGAGGAGCCGGCCGATGGCCAGCGGGCCTGACGTTCGCCGCAAATGGCTCGGCGGCCTGCCGCGGCCCGAGCGGGCGGCGCTGATTGCCGCGATGAGCGACGCCCAGCGGCGCGCGCTCCGGCACCATTGGCGGCTGCTGGCGCACGACGGACAAGTCGCCCCCGGCGGGGCGTGGTCGGTATGGCTGCTGATGGCCGGGCGCGGGTTCGGCAAGACCCGCGCGGGCGCCGAGTGGGTCCGCGCGCTGGCGGAGCGCGACGGGGCCGCGCGGATCGCCCTGGTGGGCGCGTCGCTGGCCGAGGTGCGCGCGGTGATGGTCGAGGGGGCGAGCGGCTTGCTGTCGGTGGCCCGGCCCGGCCATCGCCCGCGCTTCGAACCTTCGCGGCGGTTGCTGCGCTGGCCGTCGGGGGCCGAAGCGCAGCTGTTCTCCGCGGCCGAGCCCGAATCGCTGCGCGGCCCGCAGCACAGCCATGCCTGGTGCGACGAGCTCGGCAAATGGGATCAGTCGGGCGGCCGGGCGGATGCGGCGTGGGACAACCTGCAACTGGGCCTGCGGCTGGGCGCTCGCCCGCGGACCCTGATCACGACCACGCCGCGCGCGGTCCACCTGCTGAAGCGCGTGCTCGCCGACCGGTTGGTGGTGGTGACGCGCGGCAGCACCGCCGCCAACGAACGCAATCTCGCTCCGGGGTTCGAGGCCGCCATGCGCCGCCAGTTCGGCGACACGATGCTCGGCCGGCAGGAGCTCGACGGCGAGATGCTCGGCGAGGCCGAAGGGGCGCTGTGGAGCCGCGCGCTGCTCGAGCGCTGCCGCGAGGGGGTGCCCGAAGCCTCGCGCGTGCGCACGGTGGTGGCGGTGGACCCGCCGGCGAGCGCCGAGGGCGACGCCTGCGGCATAATCGTCGCCGCGCTGCTCGACGACGGCACCGCGGTGGTGCTGGCCGATGCCAGCGTCGAGAAGGCGAGCCCCGAACGCTGGGCCCGCGCGGTGGCGGAGGCGGCATGGGCGTGGGGCGCCGACCGGGTGGTCGCCGAGGCCAACCAGGGCGGCGCGATGGTGCAGTCCGTGCTGCGCGCGGCCGACCAGGCGCTGCCGGTCAAGCTGGTCCACGCGCGCACCGGCAAGACCGCCCGCGCCGAACCGGTCGCCACGCTCTACGAAAGCGGCAAGGTCCGCCACGCCGGGATGTTCGCCCGGCTGGAGGACCAGCTGTGCGGCCTGATGGCGGCGGGCCGCTACCAGGGCCCCGGCCGCAGCCCCGACCGCGCCGACGCCCTGGTATGGGCGCTGACCGAGCTTATGCTCGGACGAAAGAGCGAGCCGCGGGTGCGGGGGTTGTGAGTAAGAAAGGAAGCACCGGGCCCGGAACAAGTCCGGGCTGACATTTATGCAGCAGGATCCCTATCGCCATTACGTACTGTAGATGATTTTAGTCACCCCGGACTTGTTCCGGGGTGGTGCTTCCTTAAGACCACGCTCGATGCGGACCTTCCTGCCGACGGTGTACATCCTCGCCGCTCGTTACCGCGGGGCACTCTATACCGGCGTTACGTCGGACCCGATGGGCCGCATTCACCAGCACCGCGATGGCACCTTGCCGGGCTACACCGAGCGGCGCGATATCAAGCGGCTGGTCTGGTTCGAGCGGCACGACGACATCGAAGCGGCGATCCGGCGGGAAAAGACCATCAAGCGCTGGCCCCGCCAGTGGAAGTTCAACGTGATCGAAGCGGTAAATCCCGACTGGCGCGACCTGGCCGAGGACTTGGGCTTCGCACCGCTTCCTTGAAGTAAGCACCGGGCCCGGAACAAGTCCGGGCTGACAATAATGTTAGCCATTCTGAACAGCTGTCACCCCGGACTTGTTCCGGGGTGGTGCTTTTTTCCTCCCTGAGTCGACCGGAGACCCCCCATGTCCTTGCTCACCTCGCTCGCTTCCGCCTTCAAGGGCGGGGGCGGGGCTGTTCGTGTGCCGATTGCCCGCGGGTTCGTCAGCCCCTGGGCGAGCGGCTTCGCCGCCGCCGGCGACGCCGGGCCGCCGCCGTTCGAGTACGGCCGCAGCGTGCGCGCCGGGTATCTCGACAACCCGGTGGCGCAGCGCAGCGTGCGGCTGGTCGCCGAAGGGGTCGGCTCGGCGCCGCTCGCTCCGGCCGAGCCCGCGCTTGCCGCGCTGGTCGGGGCGACCTCGGCCGGCCAGGCGCTGCTCGAGACGCTCGCCGCGCACCTGCTGCTGCACGGCAACGCCTACGTCCAGGTGGTGAAGGACGCGGCCGGGGGCCCCGCC
>JBGSBH010000198.1:0-4314 GCA_041730635.1 Cypionkella sp. | reverse complement strand
AAGTAGTTCGTGCCGTCGGCCGCCGCCACGATCCCGCGCGGCGGGTGAGCGAGCGCGGGCGCGCCGGCGAAGAGCGCGCCGAGAGCAAGAAGCGCTCGCCCGCGCATCACACGTCGAGGTTGGCGACGTTGAGCGCGTTCTCCTGGATGAATTCGCGGCGCGGCTCGACGACGTCGCCCATCAGGCGGGTGAAGATCTCGTCGGTCACGTCGGCGTCCTCCACCTTGACCTGCAGCAGCGCGCGGTTTTCCGGGTCGAGCGTGGTCTCCCACAGCTGTTCGGCGTTCATTTCGCCCAGGCCCTTGTAGCGGCTGATCGAGAGGCCCTTGCGGCCGGCGGCGAGCACCGCGTCGAGCAGTTGCGACGGGCGGGTGATCGCGCCTTCCGCCGTCGGAATCGGCTCCGGCCCAGGTTGAACCTCCTGGGCGTCATCCTGAGCCGGTTGGGTTTCGGGCTCGGGCTCGGGCTCGGCCGTGCCGCGGGCGAAGCGGCTCGGCGCGGCGAACGCGTCGGCGTGTTCCTCGGCCAGCTTGTGCAGCTTCCTCGCCTCGGCGCTGTCGAGGAACTTGCCCTCGATCTCGTGCGCGTCGGTCACCCCGCGCCAGGCCCGGGCAAACGCGATCGAGCCGTCGGCCCGGCGCTCGACCGACCAGCTGGCCTCGGGGTCGCCCATCGCCAGCCGCTGCGCAGCCCGCTCGAGCGCGCCGCGCCGCGCCGCCGCATCGAGCCCGGGCGCGAGCGCCCCGGCGAGCGCCATCTGCTCGATCACCACCGGATCGTACTTGCGCGGGACGAATCCCAACAGGCTGCGGATGCGCAACGCATATTCGACCAGCGCGGCAAGGTCCGCCCCGGTGCGCGCGCCCTCGGCGGTCTCCAGCACCCGGCCCTGCAGCCCCGCCTCCACCAGATAACGGTCGAGCGCCGCCTGATCCTTCAGGTACACCTCGCTGCGCCCCTTGCTGACCTTGAACAGCGGCGGCTGGGCGATGAACAAGTGCCCGGCCTTGACGATCTCGGGCATCTGCCGGTGGAAGAACGTCAGCAGCAACGTGCGGATGTGCGCCCCGTCGACGTCGGCGTCGGTCATGATGACGATCTTGTGGTAGCGCAGCTTGTCGAGGTTGAACTCGTCGCGCAGGCCGGTGCCCATCGCCTGGATCAGCGTGCCGACTTCCTTCGAGCTGATGATCCGGTCGAACCGCGCGCGCTCGACGTTCAAGATCTTGCCGCGCAGCGGGAGGATCGCCTGGTACTTGCTGTCGCGCCCCGACTTGGCCGAGCCGCCCGCGCTGTCGCCCTCGACGAGGAACAGCTCGCACTTCGCCGGGTCGCGCTCGCGGCAGTCGCTGAGCTTGCCCGGCAGCGAGGCGACGCTCATCGCCCCCTTGCGGCTCATCTCGCGCGCGCGCCGGGCGGCTTCGCGCGCGGCGGCGGCGTCGACGATCTTCTGGATGATCGCCTTGGCGTCGGCCGGGTTTTCCTCCAGCCACTCGCTCATCTTCTCGCCCATCAGCGATTCCAATGGCTGGCGCACTTCGCTGGAGACCCGCTTGTCCTTGGTCTGCGAGCCGAACTTGGGATCGGGCAGCTTGACCGACACGATCGCCGTCAGCCCTTCGCGCATGTCCTCGCCGGTAAGCCCGACCTTTTCCTTTTTCAGCAGGCCCGTGCGCTCGGCATAGGAGTTGATCGTGCGGGTCAGCGCCGCGCGGAACGCGGCGAGGTGGGTGCCGCCGTCACGCTGGGGGATGTTGTTGGTGAAGCACAGCACGTTCTCGTAGTAGGAATCGTTCCATTCGAGCGCGACGTCGATACCGATCCCGTCCTTGTTGGCGCTGACCGAGATCGGCTCGGGCACCAGCGGCTCCTTGTTGCGGTCGAGGTACTTGACGAACGCCGCGATCCCGCCCTCGTAAAACAGGTCGTGCTCGAGCGGTTCCTCGTGCCGCAGGTCGCGCAGCACGATGCGCACGCCCGAATTGAGGAAGGCGAGCTCGCGGTAGCGGTGCTCCAGCTTCTCGAAATCGTACTCGGTGACGTTCTTGAACGTTTCGGTCGAGGCCATGAAGGTCACCCGGGTGCCGTTGCGCTCCCGCCCCGGGCCCTTGACCACCAGCGGCGCGACCGCGTCGCCGTTCTCGAACCGCATCCAGTATTCCTGCCCGTCGCGCCAGACGGTGAGCTCGAGCCATTCGGAAAGCGCGTTGACCACCGACACGCCGACCCCGTGGAGGCCGCCGGAGACTTTGTAGGCGTTGTCGTCGCTGGTGTTCTCGAACTTCCCCCCGGCGTGGAGCTGGGTCATGATGACCTCGGCGGCGCTGACGCCTTCCTCGGGATGGATATCGACCGGGATCCCGCGGCCGTTGTCCTCCACCGAGACCGAACCGTCGGGGTTGAGCTCGATCAGCACCAGGTCGCAGTGGCCGGCGAGCGCCTCGTCGATCGCGTTGTCGGAGACCTCGAACACCATGTGGTGGAGGCCCGATCCGTCGTCGGTGTCGCCGATGTACATCCCGGGCCGCTTGCGCACCGCGTCGAGGCCTTTCAGGACCTTGATCGATTCCGCGCCGTAGCCGCTCTGGATGGGGCTGTTTTCGGTGTTCTCGTCCATGCCCATCATATAGGCATCGCGGGGCCTTTTAGGAACCGCGCGCGGCCCCTTCCATCCACAGCCGTTTGGTGCTGAAAGAGGACCGAAGGCTTGGGGAGAATCCGATGAAATTCGCGTTGCTTGCGGCTGCGGCCGCCGCTCTGGCCGCGGGCCCCGCCGCGGCGCAGATGAAGATCACGCCGATGGGGCCGCTGAGGGCCGACCAGCAGCGCTTCCTCGAGCTCTACAGGGAACTGGTCGAGACCGACACCTCGTGGCCCGACGGCAGCTGCACCCAGGCCTCGAGCCAGATCGCCGCGCGGATGAAGGCGGCGGGCTTCACCGACGATCAGGTCGTGGCGTTCGGCGTGCCCGAGCATCCGCGCGACGGTGGGCTGGTGGTGACCCTGCCGGGCACCTCGAAGACGCTGAAGCCGATGCTGCTGCTCGCCCATATCGACGTCGTCACCGCGCGCCGCGCCGATTGGGAGCGCGACCCGTTCAAGCTGGTCGAGGAGAACGGCTATTACTTCGCGCGCGGGGTGATCGACGACAAGTTCCAATCGGCGGTCTACGCCGACACGCTGATCCGCCTCAAGGAAAGCGGCAAGGCGCCCAAGCGCACGATCAAGCTGGCGCTCACCTGCGGGGAGGAGACCGACCTTGCGTTCAACGGCGCGCAGTACCTGGCCGAGAAGCGCCGCGACCTCATCGACGCCGAGTTCGCGCTCAACGAAGGCGGCGGCGGGCGAACCGACGGCAAGGGCACGCTGCTGGTGCAGACGATCCAGGTCGGCGAAAAGGTCTACCAGGACTACAAGCTGACCGCGACCAACCCCGGCGGCCATTCGAGCCAGCCGGTGCCCGAGAACGCGATTTACGACATGAGCCGCGCGCTCGACCGGATCGCCGCGCATCGGTTCCCGGCCGAATTCAACGACACCACCCGGGCGTTCTTCGCCAAGGCCGGGGCGATGCGCCCCGACGCCACGGGCAAGGCGATGGTCGCGCTGACCCGCAATCTCGGCGACACCGCCGCGCTCGAGATCGTTAACAAGGACAAGATGCTCCATTCGATGCTGCGCACGACCTGCGTCGCGACGCTGATCGATGGCGGGCACGCGCCCAACGCGCTGCCGCAGCGGGTGGAGGCGAACGTCAACTGCCGCATCCTGCCCGGCCACACCCCGGCCGAGGTGCGCGACGAGCTGGCGCGGGTGATCGGCAACGACAAGATCACCATCGCCTACGCCCGCACCGACAAGCCGCTCGCCAAGCCCCCGGCGCTCACCCCGGCGCTGATCGGGCCGATGGAGCGGCTCGCGGCCAAGCACTTCCCCGGCGTGCCGGTGATCCCGTCGATGTCGACCGGGGCCACCGACGCGGTCTACACCGGCGGGGCGGGCATCCCGACCTACGGGGTGCCGAGCATCTGGACCGATCCCGACGGTAACGGCACCCACGGGCTCAACGAACGGGTCGAGGTCAAGGCGGTCTATACCGCGCGCGACTACCTGCACGATCTGGTGACCACGCTGGCCAACTGATGACCGCCGCCGATCTCGCCGCGCGCCTCGCCGAGCCCTATGGCTCGTTCCCGCAAGTGTTGGCCGACTGGGCCGCGCTCAAGCCGGACAAGCCGGCGCTGCGCGACGAGGCGGGCGAGCTCACCTGGGGCGAGCTCGGCGAGCGGATCGAGCGCATCGCCGCGCGGCTGC
>JBGSBH010000197.1:0-4289 GCA_041730635.1 Cypionkella sp. | reverse complement strand
CGTCATCACCGGCGACCGGCTGCGCGGCGGCGACATCGACTTCTGCGTCGCCGCGAAGCTGGTCACCCCCGAAGCAGTCAACTTCATGGCGACCCACGGGCGCGGGCTCGTCTGCCTGGCGCTTACCCCCGCGCGGGCGGTGCGGCTGGGGATCGAGCTGATCAACCCGGGTCGCGAGAACCAGTCGGGCCGGCCGCACGGCCGCTCGATCGAGGCGGCGAGCGGCGTCACCACCGGCATCTCCGCCGCCGATCGCGCGCACACCATCGCGACCGCGGTGGCCGACGGCGCGACCGCCAGCGACCTGATCTCCCCCGGTCACGTCTTTCCGCTGATCACCGCCGAGGGCGGCGTGCGCGAACGCCCCGCGGCGGCCGAAGCGGCGATCGAGCTCTGCCGCCGCGCCGGCGCGGGCGATGCCGCCGTCATCTGTTCGATCATGCGCGACGACGGGGAGATGGCGCGGATCGACGACATTCGCCCGCTGCTGGCGGCGCATGCGATCCCGGTGGCCGATATCGGCTCG
This sequence comes from Cypionkella sp., assembly GCA_041730635.1. Lineage (GTDB taxonomy): Bacteria > Pseudomonadota > Alphaproteobacteria > Sphingomonadales > Sphingomonadaceae > Tsuneonella. Next base: position 3,763 of record JBGSBH010000197.1, on the reverse strand, counting down.
CTGCTGGAGCCCTAGCCGAGCCCGAGCGCGCCGGGGTTCATGCGGCCGTGCGGGTCGAGCTGGCGTTTCACCGCCAGCAACAGCGCGTCGGCCGCGGGGTCGAGGCTGTCGCGGTAGCGATAGGTCCGCGCGATCTGCAGGTGGACCGCGCCGTGGGCATGGAACAGATCGACCAGCGCGTGCTTCAGCCGCTGCGCGAGCGCCCCAGCCGTTGCATTCGCAGGGTGCCGGGGGAGCCGGGCGAGGTGCGCGGGCTCGGGGGTCGCCTCGACCAGCGGATTGCGCGCCCCGGGCCAGTAGAGACACGGTTCGATGATCACGCCCTTGCCGCCGACGGCGGCGATCAGCGTGCCGGTGTGCAGCCCGTGCCGCTCCATCTCGCCGCGGTGGGCGCCGAACAGCGCCTCGATCGCGGCGTAGCAGGCGTCGGCGCGCGAATGGGGCAACAGCCCGTGCACCGGGGCCCAGCGCTCGCCGTCCGGCCCCAGGACCGAGTTCAGCGGGCCGAACGGGTTGGCCCGGATGACCTTGGGGATCGTGTTCTCGACCTCGCTGCCGCCGTGGCGCTGGGCGATCCGGCGCGCTTCGGCGATATCGGCCTCGGCCGCCGCGTCTATCCGGCCCTCGGCGAGGACGTGGAGCGAGAAGCCGGCGTCGTCGAGGAACGCGCGCCCGGCGAGCGCCACGCGCGCCCCTTCCTTGAGCGCCCGGATCATCGACCCTTGCGCCCGCATCATCCCCACCAGCGCCCTGGCATCGCTTGCCAGGCTGTCACGGCGCATGCGGATCGCGTTGAGGTGGGGGTCGAACCCGAAGCACTCGCTGGCGATGCCGGCGCGCTCGATCTCGGCGAGTGCCGCGAGAACCTCGCTTCGGCCTGCGAAAGCGAAGCTCGCATATGCGTGGGCGCGCGCTTCCGGCACGAGCCGCAGGGTCACGCTCGCCCGAACTGGTCGAGCTCGTCGAGCTCGCCGAGTGAGCCTGTTCGCGGTCCACTGCCGCGACGCGCCGGCCAGCCGCGAACGGCGCGAGCTCTATCTGGAGGCGCATCTCGCGCACGTGGCCGACCACATCGAGCGTTACTTGGTGGCCGGTCCGCTGCGCGACCCTGCGGGAGCGACGGTCGGCTCGCTGCTGATCGTCGAAGCGCGCGACGAGCACGATGCGCGGGCCTTCATCGCCGCCGACCCCTACCATGCGGCCGACGTCTGGGCCGAGGTGCACGTCGACGCGTTCACCGCCGCGGCCGGCCGCTGGGTCGGCGGCGCGGCATGGCGGACGGGTTCGTAGAGGTCTACGCGAACGGGCTGGCGGGACGGAGGGATTCGAATTGGTCACCCATGTTGTTGAGATTGCATTGTTAAATCACCACACGAAATTCTGCGTCCACATTTACGCCCACACTTCTACGAAGTGTTCAGCGCACTCCCGACAATGAAGAACTGCTGCCTCCACTCTCAACCCTCCTCAACCTTTCCCCTAGTGGCACCGTTTCGCTCGGTCTGGGGGTCAAAATAAAGCGTGGTGTGACGATCAGCAGTAGGTCTCATAGCCTGACCACCCCGACCAGAGGAGGTGTCCGCAAAACTGGCCACGGGTCGATCCCTTGTCATCAGGCGAGTCTGGGTTTTTCCGCGTCCTAGGGCTGCAGATCTTGATCCGTCTTGACCGCAAGAATCAAAACTGACCTCTAACATCCCGCTCTCCCAGTCCGCTTTGCTTAACCCGGTCATTCCCGAAGACCTCTCTACAATGTGCAAGCTGCAGTTACCTCAGCACCGATTTCATGATAGCAAAGCGTGCTCACATCGGATCATGAATGATCTGCTGGATTGTACCGAGAAGAAACGCGCTTGTTACGATCGACCGTCAGACGCCGAACGATGCCAGGATCGGGCATGGTCCATGGGTGCCACTTGCACATTGATTGGCGAGTCTCTGCAACGCCTCCCGAGCCTGGCTCAGTTCTGCCATTTTGGCATCTAGGACGGTAATTCGAAGCTGCGCCAATTTTCGAACTCGAGCTCGATCGTGACACGCGTCCAATTCAATTAGCTCCCCAATTTCCATCAAGGTGAATCCTGCCGCCCGCGCTTGCCGTATAAATCGTAGCCTCCGCAGATCCTCTGATCCGTAACGCCGGATGCCGTTCTCTCGCGTTGGAGTCTCGAGCAGCCCTTTGCGCTGGTAAAAACGAACTGTCTCGATCCCGACACCGCCCCCGGCGGCTAGTTTGGAGATGGTGAGCGAACTCGCCGCTTGACTCTGTACCATAGTACAGAAGCTATACGCATGCCGACTCGATCACAAGGAGCGGTGAAATGTCGAATAGGAGCAGTCATCCCGCCAAGAAGGCTGTTCTTTACCGCATGGTCATGCCGAGCCACACCTGTCCCTATGGGATCAAGGCGCTCGATCTGCTCAAGCGCAAGGGCTTCACGGTCGCGGATCACCACCTAACCACGCGAGTGGAAACGGAAGCGTTCAAGACCGAGCACGAGGTCGCGACGACGCCGCAGGTTTTCATCGATGGCCAGCGGATCGGCGGCCACGACGATCTGGTCCGTTATTTTGGCGGCGAGGTGAAGGCCAAGGACGCGGTCACCTACGCGCCGGTGATCGCGCTGTTCGCGATGGCCGCGCTGATGGCGCTGGCGGGGAGTTGGGCCTCGCTCGGCGAGGTATTCACCATCCGTGCCGCCGAATGGTTCATCGCCTTTTCGATGTGTCTGCTCGCGCTCCAGAAGCTCAAGGACATCGACAGCTTCGCGACGATGTTCCTCAATTACGATCTCCTCGCCAAACGATGGGTGCCCTACGGCCGCATCTATCCCTTTGCAGAAGGCACCGCGGGCGTGCTGATGATCGCCGGCGCCGCGATGTGGCTGTCGGTCCCACTCGCCCTGTTTATCGGCACGGTCGGGGCGGTCTCGGTTTTCAAAGCGGTCTACATCGACAAGCGCGAGCTCAAATGCGCCTGCGTCGGCGGCGACAGTCGCGTCCCGCTCGGCTTCGTGTCGCTGACCGAGAATGTGATGATGGTGGCGATGGCCATCTGGATGTTGGCCAAGCCCTCGCTGCTCGGTGTCCATTGAGCTCACAAGCAAATTGACCCTCACCAAGCCCGAGCCTAGGACAAACTCCTGATGCTTCGCCGACTCCATCTCATTCTGGCGGCACTCGCGATGCTGGTCGCGCCGATCGCGATGCAGTCGGGTGTCGCCATGGCGGCCATGCCGATGGACCACGGCGAAATGGCGCAGGCCGGTCACTGCGGGGGCACTGCTCCGGTCAAGAAGGACAAGCCCGCCGCCACGAAAGACTGCTGCGTTACGATGTGCTCGGCAGTCGCCGCGCTCGGCGCGTCTCCCATCGATCCGCCCATATATCATGCGCCGATGCTGTTCGGCCTACGTCCGACCGAGCATCGCCCGTTCCTCCCCGAACTGCCTACTCCGCCTCCGCGCGACGCGTGAAATCGTAATCCATTCGATTTCACGGAGTTTAGGACAATGAACAAGCTGATGGCTGCGGTCGCGCTGGCGATCGCTCTTCCCGGCGTCGCGCACGCCCAGGCTGCTCCCGCGGAGAAGCCGAAGATGGAATGCTGCGAGAGGATGAAGGAGAAGTGCGCGTGCTGCGACAAGATGGCGGGCAAGCCCGCCGGCAGCACCGATTCGTCTTCGGATCCGCATGCGGGTCATGACATGAAGCCGGCGGCACCCGCCGGCGGTCACACCAAGAACTGAGCAAGGTTGTCCTG
>JBGSBH010000196.1:0-4386 GCA_041730635.1 Cypionkella sp. | reverse complement strand
GAAAAGGCGTCGTTGACGTAGAAGTCGCCGTGCGCGGCGATCGCGCGGGCAAACGCGGGATCGTTGGCCTCCTCGCCCGGCCAGAAGCGGACGTTGTCGAGCAGCCCGATGTCGCCGGGGCGCAAGATGGCGAGCGACTGCTCGACCACCGGGCCCGACACCTCGGAGATGAACATCACCTCGCGGCCCAGCACCCGCTCGACGTCGCCCTGGACGACGCTGGTGCTCATCGTCGAATGGCGCTGGCCCTTCGGCCTCCCGAAGTGCGCCAGCAGCAGCACTTTCGCGCCGGCGTCGGCCAGCTCGAGGATGGTCGGCGCGCTCGCCTCGACCCGGGTCACGTCGCTCGCCCGGCCTTCGATCATCGGTAGGTTGAGGTCGACCCGGACCAGCGCGACTTTGCCGCGCAGGTCCGAGGGCAGATCATCCAGTGTTCGAAAACCCATTCCTCAACCTATCCGTTCGGTTCGAGCGAAGTCGAGAACCTTGGCCCAGACGTGTCTCGACTTCGCTCGACACGAACGGCCGGAGGCTAGAGGAACTTCGCCATCACCCCGGCGGTGTCGATCATCCGGTTGGAGAAGCCCCACTCGTTGTCGTACCACGAAACGACCCGGGCGAGCTTGCCCTCGAGCACCGCCGTCTCCAGCGAATCGACGGTAGAAGACGCCGGGTAGTGGTTGAAATCGCTCGAGACCAGCGGCTGGTCGGTGTAGGCGAGCACGCCCTGCATCGCGCCTTCGGCAGCCGTCTTCAGCGCACCGTTGAGCTCCTCCCTGGTGGTCTCGCGCGACGGGGTGAAGACGAGGTCGATCAGCGACACGTTGGGTGTCGGCACCCGCACCGAGCTGCCGTCGAGCTTGCCCTTCAGTTCGGGCAGCACCAGCCCGACCGCGCGCGCGGCGCCGGGGGTGGGCGGGATCATGTTCTGCGCGCCGCCGCGCGCCCGCCGCAGGTCCTTGTGGATCTGGTCGAGCATCCGCTGGTCGTTGGTGTAGCTGTGGATCGTAGTCATGAAACCGCGTTCGATGCCAACGGCTTCGTGCAGCACTTTGGCAACCGGGGCGAGGCAGTTGGTGGTGCAGCTCGCGTTCGAGACGATCACGTCGTCGGCGGTCAGCGTGTCCTGGTTGACGCCGAAGACGATGGTCTTGGAAACCCCGTCGGCGGGGGCCGAGATCAGCACCCGCTTGGCGCCCGCGTCGAGATGCGGCCGGCTGGCGGCGTCGGACTGGAAGAAGCCGGTACATTCGAGCACCAGTTCGATGCCGTTGGCGCCATGCGGCAGCTTGCCCGGTTCCTTCTCGGCGGTGACCTTGATGTGCCGGCCGTTCACCACGAGATCGTTGCCGTCGGTCTCGACCGTCCCGGGGAAGCGCCCATGGGTGCTGTCGAACCCGAACAGCAGCGCGTTCGACTTGGTATCGGCGAGGTCGTTGATCGAGACCAGTTCCAGATCGTGATCGTCGCGTTCGAGGATGGCGCGCGCCACCAGCCGTCCGATGCGTCCGAAACCGTTGATCGCAACCTTGGTCGCCATTGTGAAAAGCTCCTGCTAAATACCGAGTTCGGCTTTGATTTTCGGCACGATCGCCGCGGCTGTGAAGCCAAATTTGGGGTAGAGGTCTTCCGCCGGGGCGGATGCGCCGAACCGGTCGAGGCCGATCTGCAGCCCGCCGCGCGTCCAGCGCTCCCAGCCCATCGTCGCCCCCGCCTCGATCGATACCTTGAGCGCATCGGCGGGCAGCAGATCGGCCTTGTACGCGGCGTCCTGTGCCTCGAACAGTTCCATGCACGGCATCGAGATCACGTCGGCGCCGATGCCCTCGACCTCGAGCGCGTCAGCGGTAGCGACGGCCACTTCGACCTCGGACCCGGTCCCGATCAACACCACCTTGCGCGGCGCTCCGGCGCTGCGCAGACGGTAGGCACCTTTGGCGGACAAGTTGGCACCCTCGGTGCGCAGTTGCGGCAGGTTCTGCCGGCTGAGCGCGAGCACCGAAGGGGTGTGCGGCGTCGCCAGCGCCAACGCCCAGCATTCCGCGGTCTCGACCGCGTCGCACGGGCGATAGACGTTGAGGTTGGGGATCAGCCGCAGGCTCATCAGCTGCTCGACCGGCTGGTGGGTCGGCCCGTCCTCGCCTAGCCCGATGCTGTCGTGAGTGAAGACGTAGATCGCGCGGGTCTGCTGCAGCGCGCTGAGGCGCACCGCGTTGCGGCAATAGTCGGAGAAGATCAGGAACGTGCCGCCGTAAGGGATCACCCCGCCGTGCAGCGCCATGCCGTTCATCGCGCAGGCCATGCCGAATTCGCGGATGCCGTAGTAGAGATACCGCCCGGCGTAATCGTCGCGGGTGAGCGGGGCGGTGGCCTTGGTCTTGGTGTTGTTCGAGCCGGTGAGATCGGCCGAGCCGCCGATCATCGCGGGAAGCCTGGCCGTCAGCACCTCCAGCGCCATCTCGCTCGCCTTGCGGGTGGCGACCTTCTTCGGCTCGGCGAGCAAGCCGGCGATGTGGTGGTCGAGCAGGCCCTCCGCCGCGACGTCGCCCGCCATCCGCGCGGAGAACCCGTCGGCTTCGCCCGAGGCGCGGAGCCGCTCGCGCCATTCGCGGTGCAGCGCCGCGCCGCGCTCGCCGGCCGCCCGCCAGTCGGCGCGGATCGCCTCGGGGATCACGAACGGCTCGTCGCTCCACACCAGCGCCTCGCGCGTGGCGGCGACTTCCTCCGCTCCTAGCGCCGCGCCGTGCACCGCGTGGGTGCCGGCCTTGTTGGGCGCGCCCTTGCCGATCACCGTGTGGCATTCGACGAGCACCGGCTTGTCGGCGAGCCGCGCCGCTTCGGCGAGCGCGCGGTCGATGTCGGCAAAGTCGTGCCCGTCGCATTCGAGCACATGCCAGCCCGAAGCGCGGTAACGCGCGGGGATGTCCTCGCAGGTCGACAGGTCGGTCGACCCGTCGATGGTGATGCGGTTCGAATCCCACAGCACCTTGAGCCGGCCGAGCCCGAGATGCCCGGCGAGCCCGACAGCCTCGTGGTTGACGCCTTCCATCAGGCACCCGTCGCCGGCGATCACCCAGGTATCGTGATCGACCAGCGCGTCGCCGTAGACGGCGTTCAAGTGCCGTTCGGCGATCGCCATGCCGACGGCCATCGCCAGCCCCTGGCCGAGCGGGCCCGTGGTGCACTCCACCCCGGGGATGAGGAAATTCTCCGGATGCCCGGCGCAGACGCTGCCGAGCTGGCGGAAGCCCCTGATGTCCTCGATCGTCGGCGAGGCGTAGCCCGAAAGGTGCAGCAGGCTGTAGATCAGCATCGAGCCGTGCCCGGCGCTCAGCACGAACCGGTCGCGATCGGGCCAGTCGGGCGCGGCGGGATCGAACTTGAGGTGCCGCGACCACAGCACCGTGGCGACGTCGGCCATGCCCATCGGCATGCCGGGATGCCCGCTGTTCGCCGCCTGCACCGCATCCATCGACAGGGCGCGGATGGCGTTGGCCATCGGCCCCAAACGGGCGGTGTCGAGGCTCATCCGGGCAAGCTCCTGCGGGTGCGCGATTCGGGCGCGCGCGCCCCCTTTGCGTGCCCGCCGGGCGAGGTCAAGGCGACGGCCCCCCAGCGCCGCGCCGCGAGCGCTGACGGCGGTTATCAACAGGCTGCTGCAACATTTTGCATCGGCGCGCGAAACAGGGTAAATCCTCTGGCCATGTGGGGGGACCGAAGCGAAGCGGCCGTGCAGCGGATCGAAGCGGCGCTGGCGCGCATCGCGCGCGTCGCCGACAGCGCGCCCGCGGCGGCGGCTTCACCTAACGTGCTGGCGCTGATCGACCGGCACGAAACGCTGCGCGAACAGGTGGCGGCGGCGCTCGCCGAGCTCGACGCGGTGATCGCCGAGATCGAGCCGTGAGCGAGGTCGCGCTGCGCATCGGCGGGCGGACTTTCCGGGTCGCCTGCGCTCCGGGCGAGGAGGAGCGGATCGTCAAGCTCGGCACCGTGATCGCCGACAAGCTGGCCGCGCTGGGCAATCCCGGCGGCCCCGACGCGCCGAACCTGCTGTTCGCCGCCTTGCTGCTCGCCGACGAGGTGCACGAGCTGCGCGTCGTCTGGTACTCCTCGCGGACCTGCACGCCCTCCTTGGCCTCGATCGCCTGGTGCAGGCCGTCGTTGTAGCGGCGCCCAGCCAGCATGCGGCCGGTGTGCTCGTCGACGATGAGCACCTCGCCGTCGATGACGACGTACTCCTTGTCGTTGCGGAACAGCTCCTTGGCCTTGATCGAGTTGTTGAGGAAGGAGATGAGCGGGGTGTTGACCGAGTCGTAGAGGTTGTCGATGCCCAGGTGGTCCTCGACCTTGGTGATGACGGGCTCGAGCACCGAGATGGTGCGCTTC
>JBGSBH010000195.1:0-4412 GCA_041730635.1 Cypionkella sp. | reverse complement strand
CTCGCCAGCCCGCGCGGCCAGGCGGCGCGCGTGCTGCTCTACCTGTTCGAGCGCGACTGGGGCGTGCAGCTCCTGCGCGGCGGCTAGGCCATTCAGCGGCGATCAACCCCTGCCGGCGCAGGGCCCATCCGATGTACGTGTCGCAGCCGCCGCGCGCCGTATCCGCCGCGCTTTCGACGGGCCTCACCGCCGCGGTCGTCGCGCTGCTGGCGTTCGGCTTCGGGGTCGGCCGCGAGGCGCAGGCGGTGCCGGGGCTGCTCGCGGTCGAGCTGCGCGATCCCCCGCCGCCGCCGCCTCCGCCGCCCGAGCGCCCTGAGCGCCGCCGCGCCGACCGGCCAGCGCCCGCGAACGATCCGGGCCGGCGCAACCTCGAGAACAAGGCGACCGCGATCGTCGCCCCGCCGGTCACGCCGCTGATCGTCCCGCCGCCGGTGGTGGCCGCGCCGGCGGCGGACACCGGCAGCGCCGCGCAGACCGGCGCGTCGCCGCTGCCCGGCCCCGGGCGCGGGGCGGGCAGCTATGGCGACGGGATCGGCGGCGGCGGCACCGGCGGCGACGGCGACGGCACCGGTGACGGCCTGATGGCCCGCCCGCCGCGGCAGATCGGCGGCCGCATCTCCTATCGCGACCTCCCCGAAGATACGCTCGCGTTGGGCGAGGAGGCCGCGGTCACCGTCACCTACACGATCGAGAGGGACGGCCGCGCAAGCGGGTGCCGCGTCGAGCGACCGAGCGGATACCCGACGATCGACCATCTCACCTGCCGGCTGATCGAGCAGCGCTTCCGTTTCCGCCCGGCGGTCGACCGGCGGGGCGAAGCCATCCGCATGCCGACCCGCCAGAATCACTACTGGTACGCGCGCGAGGAATGACGGCGCAGGTTGCCTGCCGTGGTCACTTACGCGAAGGAGAGCGCATGACCCTGTCCGCACACGCCTTTCGCCGTTCGCTGTCGATCATGGGCGCCGCCTTGCTCGCGGCCTGCACCGGTGCCGCGCAAGCCGCACCCTACGTCATGTTCCGCGATCCGGGCTGTGGCTGCTGCAAGGATTGGGCGGCGCATGCGCGCGAGGGGCTGCAGCACGAGGTGCAGGTTCGCGAAGACGCCCCGATGGGCGCGGTCAAGGCGCGGCTCGGGGTGCCGGCCGATCTCGCTTCGTGCCACACGACGGTGATCGAGGGCTATGTCATCGAAGGCCACGTGCCTGCGCGCGAAATCAAGCGCCTGCTCAGGGAGCGGCCGGCAGGGGTCAAGGGGCTGGCCGTCGCCGGAATGCCGCTCGGCTCGCCCGGCATGGAAGCCGGCGGACGAGTGCAGCCCTACGAGGTGATCGCGTTCGGAGACGGCGGGCGAAAGGTGTTCGCGCGCTACCCCTGACGCCGCGCCGCGAAGAAATGGTCGGGGAAAGAGGATTCGAACCTCCGGCCCCTGCCTCCCGAAGACAGTGCTCTACCAGGCTGAGCTATTCCCCGACCGATCTACGCCCCAACCGAGGTTGGGCGAGGCAGGAGCGCGCCTATAGGGACGGGGGCGCAGGGTGGCAAGCGGGCTTTTGAGCGTATAATAGCCCCGGTTCTCCTGATCCCGCTCGTCCTGAGGAGGGACTGAGCGGAGCGAAGGCCCGTCTCGAAGGACCGGCGTTGCGCCCTGTCCTTGGAGACGCCGCTTCGACAGGCTCAGCGGCTCCTCGGGACGAACGGTACTTGCACTACGAAACGCAATATCTCGACCTGATGCGGCGGATCTGGAGCGCGGGCTCCGAACGGATCGACCGCACCGGGGTGGGCACGCGATCGATCTTCGGCGCCACCTTGCGCTTCGATCTGGCCGGCGGCGCGATGCCGCTGATCACCACCAAGCGGGTCTACTGGAAAACCGCCACCCGCGAATTGCTGTGGTTCCTCAGCGGCGAGACCAACATCCGCCCGCTGGTGCTGCAGGGGGTCGGCATCTGGAACGAGTGGCCGCACGCGAAATACGTGCGCGAGAGCGGCGACGACCTGCCGCTCGACGCGTTCGTGCAGCGCATCGCCGAAGACGAGGTGTTCGCCGCCCGCTGGGGCGATCTGGGCCCGGTCTACGGCAAGCAGTGGACCCAATGGCCGACCTATCGCTACCGCCCCGACGGGCTCTTCGAACCGGGCGAGGGCATCAACCAGGTCGCGCAAGTGGTCGAATCGCTGCGCACCAACCCCGGCGGCCGGCGGCACATCATCGAAGGCTGGAACGTCGCCGAGCTCGAGCGGATGGCGCTGCCGCCGTGCCACAAGACCTATCAGTTCCACGTCGCCGACGGAAAGCTCAACGGCCTGCTCTACCAGCGCAGTTGCGATGTCGCGCTGGGCCTGCCGTTCAACTTGTGGTCGGCGGCGCTGCTCCAGCGGATGCTGGCCCAGCAATGCGATCTCGAGCCCGGCGAATTCGTCTGGATGGGGGGCGACGTGCACCTTTACCTCAACCATGCCGAACTGATCGAGGCGCAACTGGCGCGGGAACCGCAGGGGCGCCCGCGGCTTGAGATCGTGCGGCGGCCGCCGACGATCTTCGACTACCGGATCGACGACTTCGCGGTGACGAATTACACGCCCCGCGGCGCGCTGAAGGCCCCGGTCGCGGTGTAGCGGGCGCCGGTTGACTCGCCGACGGGCTTTGAAATAAAATAACGCCGTCGTAAAAGATTGCTACGACGCGGGAGAGCAGCGAATGGCCTCAGAGCCGAGCGGACGGGGAACGGTCGGACACAACCGGCCGGCGCTCAAGTTCCACGTTCCGGAGCCGAAGTTCCGCCCGGGCGACGCGGTCGATTTCTCGCACATCAAGGTCAGCGAGGCCGGCCGCCAGGCGCGCCCCGACGAACTGTGCTCGCCGGTCGAGACGCAGGAGCTGGCGAACGACCTCGTCCGGGTGCTCGGCCCGGACAACGCCGCCCACGGGCCGTGGGACCCGAAGCTCGATCCCGATACCTTGCGCCAGATGCTCAAGACGATGGCGCTGACCCGCGCGTTCGACGAGCGGATGTACCGCGGCCAGCGGCAGGGCAAGACCAGCTTCTACATGAAGTGCACCGGCGAGGAGGCGACCAGCGTGGCGGCGGCGATGGCGCTCGCGGCCGACGACATGGTGTTCCCCAGCTATCGCCAGCAGGGCATCCTGATCGCGCGCGGCTATCCGCTGGTCGAGATGATCAACCAGATCTACTCGAACCGCGGCGACAAGCTCAAAGGCCGGCAGCTGCCGATCATGTACTCGAGCCGGGCGCACAGCTTCTTCACCATCAGCGGTAACCTGGCGACGCAGACCCCGCAAGCGGTCGGCTGGGCGATGGCGAGCGCGATGCGCGGCGACAGCCGGATCGCCGCGACCTGGGTGGGCGAGGGCAGCACGGCGGAGGGCGATTTCCACGCCGCCTGCCTGTTCGCCACCGTCTACAACGCGCCGGTGATCCTCAACGTGGTCAACAACCAGTGGGCGATCTCGAGCTTCTCGGGCTTCGCCGGCGGCGAGCGGGCGACCTTCGCCGCGCGGGGGGTGGGCTACGGTATCGCGAGCCTGCGGATCGACGGCAACGACGCGCTGGCGGTCTATGCGGCGACCCAGTGGGCGGCCAACCGCGCGCGCGCCAACGGCGGCCCCACGCTGATCGAACACTTCAGCTACCGTGCCGAAGGGCATTCGACCTCGGACGATCCGAGCCAGTACCGCAGCGCGCAGGAGCGCAGCGAATGGCCGCTGGGCGATCCGATCATGCGCCTCAAGGATCACCTGATCCACTTTGGCGAATGGGACGAGGCCCGGCAGGAGGCGCTCGACCTCGAGTGCGCCGAGAGCGTCAAGGCGGCGACCAAGGAAGCGGAGAAGAACGGCATCCTCGGCCACGGCCTGCACCACCCGTTTCATACCATGTTCGAGGACGTGTTCGAGGAGCTGCCCTGGCACCTCGAGGAGCAGGCCGCGCAGGCGATCCGCGAAAGGAAGATCAAGTGGCCCGAGGCGCGGACGTGATTACTTATCTCACCTCCCTCGTCATTCCCGCGAATGCGGGAACCCATCTCCAGCCATCGCGATCCGCGAAACCATCCAAGATGGGTCCCCGCGTTCGCGGGGATGACGAAAGTGGGGGGGCAAGGCGGTGAGCGTGCTCGAAGAAGCCACGCCCGTCGGGCTGGAAGACGCGCCGGCGCGCATCTAAATGGTTCGATGACTACAATTCTTATCACCCGCACAGCGCATTGGGCTACGTGCCACCCAAGCTGTTCAGGGAGAAACGAGCGGTAAATTAAACATACCGACGGTACTGGGTTACGGGGTCAAGACCATTGGAGAACTGCTACTACCGCTGCTACCTCCGCCCCCGCAGCCCACTGCGATGAATGAAAGCGTACCAATGAGTGAAGTTTGCAAGAAGTTCATA
>JBGSBH010000194.1:0-4533 GCA_041730635.1 Cypionkella sp. | reverse complement strand
CGTCCATCACCGCGCGGACGTTGGGGTTCAAATGCACGGGGAAGATCACCGCCACATCGGGCCGCGCGGCCAGGCGGCGGACGGCATCGGCAATCGCCTCCATCCCGCCGCCGAAGTTCTCGCGCCGGTGGCTGGTCATCCCGATGATCCGCCGCCCGGCGAAGCGGCGCTCGAGTCCGGCGAGGCCGGCGGCGAGCGCCGGCTCGCGCGCGATCTTCGCGGTCACCCAATGGAGCGCGTCGATCACCGTATTACCGGTGACGTGGACGGTCGCCGGGTCGACATTTTCGCGTTTGAGCGCGGCGGCGGCGGTCTCGGTGGGCGCGAGATGGAGCGCGGCGAAGCTGCCGACGATCTTGCGGTTGACCTCTTCGGGCCAGGGATGGTGGATGTTGCCGCTGCGCAGGCCCGCCTCGACATGCGCCACCGGGATCTTGCGGTAATAGGCCGCGAGCCCGCCGGCCATCGCGGTCGCGGTGTCGCCCTGGACGACGACCCAGTCAGGCTGCTCGCGGTCGAGCACCCGGCCGATCCCGGTGAGCAGGCCGGCGGTGAGCGCATCGAGCGTCTGGTCGGGCCGCATCAGGTCGAGATCGTGATCGGGCACGATGCCGGCGATCTCGAGCACCTGGTCGAGCATCCCGCGATGCTGGCCCGACACGCACACCCGGCTGGCGAACCGCGAGTCGCGGTTCAGCGCGTGGACCAGCGGGAACAGCTTGATCGCTTCCGGCCGGGTGCCGAAGACGGTGAGGACCTTGCGCGGGCTATTCATGCCGCGCGCATTAACCGTGAAACCTTAAGGGAGGGCTAGCCCGATCAATCGCGCGGCGGCTGCGCGAGCGGCGGCGCGTCGCCCGGGGTGCGGGGCGGTGGGTTGGCGGGCGTTTCTCCGGGCGCGGTGCCCTGGCGCTCGCGCTCGAGCCGGTCCATGTATTCCTTCTCGATCGCTTCGACCCGGGCCTGTTCCTCGGCGCTGGTGGCGTCGATCGTCGACAGGCGCTCGGCGCGCGCGGCGGCGATCAGCGCGGAAAAGCGCACGTCGGCCCCTTCGCGCTTGTCAGCGTAGAACGCGTCGATCAGCTGCTGGGTGCAGCCGGTGAACCCGCCGAGCCCGGCAGGCGAGCACGACATCGTTCCCGAACGGCCGACGAGGTCGTGCCGCTCGACCCGCCGGGCCCAGGCCATGTTCGCCGGATCGTCGCTGAAGCGCAGCGCCTCCGGAATTCGGTAGCGGTCGTTCTCGGGCAGGCGCGCGATGACGAGGATCTCGTCGCCTTCGACCGGCGGCGCGGCATCGTCGCCGTAGAGGATCACCATGCGGACTTTGTCGCCGCCGGCATCCTGCGCGGCGGCGGGCGCCGCCAGCAGGCCGAGCGCGGCAAGGGAAACGGCAGCCAGGCGGATCATCGGTCGGTCCTCGTCAACGGGGTCTATAGGGGGCCACAACGGCACTGAACCGGGTGTGAAGCGCGCACCCGCGCTCCGCGGTTCCTCATAGCCGCTCGGCGAGCTTGATCGCCACCCGGCAACCCAGGCGGATTGCACCGGCGAGCAGCGGGTAGGCCGGCGCGCGCTCCGCCCCGGCGGCAAGCGCGGCGTCGCGATGGTTGCGCTCGTCGTCGCGGAACTCGGCGATCAGCGCGGTGAGCTCGGGATCCTCGCCCGAGGCCTCGAGCGCGGCGAGCTGCGCGCTGTAATGGCGGTCGATCTCTTCCTCGACCGCGGCGGTGCAGGCCATCGCCGCCTCCGGGCCGATGAGCGCGGTCGCCGCGCCGAGCGCGTAGCCGGCGACCGACCACAACGGCTGCAGCGCGGTCGGGCGCACCCCGCGCGCCGCCATCAGCGCGTCGAACGCCTCGCGGTGGCGGCGCTCTTCCTCGGCCATGCCGGCGATTTCCTGCGCGTGCGGCGCGCGGTCGCCCATCACCGCCAGCTGCCCGGCATAGATCGCCTGCGCGCCGAACTCGCCCGCCTGGTCGACCCGGATCATCCGCGCGGTATCGACGGTCATCGCCGGCGCCCCAGCAGCACGAGAATAGCGATCCCGGCGGCGGTCGAGATGAGGAAATTGAACCCGGCGAGGCTGATGCCCGCCAGCGTCCACGGCGCTTCGTCGCAGCGCACGAGCGGGGCGTTCATGATCGCGTCGAGCGGGTCGCCCCCGCCGATGTCGACGCTGCTGCAGGCGGTGAACCCTTCCCACCAGCCGTATTCGACGCCCGCGTGAAACGCCCCGATCGCGCCCGAGACGAGGATCGCCAGCGCGGCGAGCGCGATCCACAGCCGGCGCGGCGCGGCGACCGTCGACAGCAGCGCCAGTGCGACCGCGGCGAAGTGGGGCCAGCGCTGCCACCAGCACATCTCGCACGGAAACAGCCCGAACGCGTATTCGCCGATATAGGCGCCCGCGAGCAGCGCGGCGGGCACGCCGAGCGCGAGGCGCTGGGCCAGCTTGTCGGACGGCGCGGACACGCTCAGTCGCGGCGCGCCATCGTCGCGGGCGAAGTGCGGCGCAGCGTCTCCAGCGCGTAGTCGAGCTGGAAGTCGTCGATCCCCTTGGCCTTCAGTTGCTCGGCGGTGAGCTGGAAGCGCGGATCGTCCTTGCGATCCTTTTCCAGGTCCTCGTCCTTCAACGCGGCTTCGTTGACCAGATGTCCGCGCAGATCGGATTCGCGCATGCGGAACTTCTCGCGCTTGGCGAGATCGGGGTCGGAGAGCTGCGGCACCAGAATGTCGGGCTCGATCCCGCCTTCCTGCACCGAGTGACCGCGCGGGGTGTAATAACGCGCGGTGGTGAGCTTCAGCGCCGCGGTCTGGCCCAGCGGCAGCAGCGTCTGCACGCTGCCCTTGCCGAAGCTGCGGTCGCCCATCACCAGCGCCCGGCGCTGGTCCTGCAACGCGCCGGCGACGATCTCGCTGGCGGAGGCGCTGCCGGCGTCGATCAGCACGATCACCGGCACGCCCTTGGCCATGTCGCCCTTGAACACGCTCTCGGCGTTGTAGACCAGCGATTCGCCCCGCGCGCGGCCGCGCTGCGAGACGATCTGCCCCTTGTCGAGGAACAGGTCGGAGAGCGCCACCGCCTCGTCGAGCGAGCCCCCCGGGTTCTGCCGCAGGTCGAGCACCAGCCCGTTGACGCGGCCCCCGGCCTCGCGGCGGATCGCCTGCCAGGCGGCGAACACGTCCGAGCCCACATCGCGGCTGAACTCGTTGACCGAGATGTAGCCGATCCCGCCGGGCTTCAGCTCGTGAGTCACCGGCTCGAGCTCGATCACCCCGCGCGTCACCGTCACGTCGAACGGCTCGTCGCGGCCCGAGCGGAAGATCGTCAGCCGGATGGTCGAGCCCGAGGGGCCACGCATCCTGGCCACCGCATCGTCGAGCTCGCCGCCGTAGATCAGCTGCCCGTCGAGGTGGGTGATGAAGTCCCCCGCCTTGATCCCCGCCTGATCGGCCGGGCTGCCCTTGAACGGGCTGATCACCTTGACCGCGCCGTCGTCCATCACCACCGACAGCCCGAGGCCCGAGTAGTTGCCGTCGATCATCGTCTCGAGCCGCTGGAGATCGCCCCCGTCGAGATAGGCCGAGTGGGGATCGAGGCTCGCCAGCATCCCGTCGATCGCGCCGCGGATCAGCTTGTCGTCGTCGACCGGTTCAACATAGCTCGCCTTGATCCGCTGGTAGACCGCGAACAGTTTGGCGAACTCGGGCCCGGCGCGGCCATCGACTTGCGCAAGCCCGGCGGTGGTCGCCGGGATCAGCGCGATCATGCTGACGAGCGCGACCGAGCGGGCCAGAACTCCAAAACGGGCGGCGAGCTTCATAAAGCGTGATCCTGGGTGTCGTCGCGCGTGTGTATCGCGCGCGCGGCGTTAACGCCAGATGAGGCGCGCGGCGCGCGGCTGCAATGGCTCAGCGCAGGTATTCGGCCGGGTTCACCGGCCGCCCGGCGCGGCGCAGCTCGAATCCGACCAGCGGCCGTCCGCTCCCCGCCACCCCCAGCGGCGCGCCGGGGACCAGTTCCTCGCCCACCGCGACGTCGACCCGCGCGAGGCCGGTGACGAGACTGGTAAAGCCGCCCGCATGCTCGAGGATGACGATCCGGTCGAACCCGCGGAACGGGCCGGCGAAGGCGACCCGGCCGGCGGCGGGCGCGACGACTTGCGCGCCGTCCGCAGGGGCCAGCGCGATGCCCTGCGAGCGCACCTCGCCGCTGCTGTCGCCGAACCCGCTGGCGATGCGCCCCGTGACCGGCAGCTGCAGCCCGAGAGAAGCGGCGGCGGCGGATGCGGTGGGCGACGGGCGCGCGGGGATCACCTCGCTTGCTCCCGGGCGCGGCGGCCGGAGCAGCGGACCGGGCAGCGCGGCAAGCTGCGCGCGCAGCGACCCGGCGGCATCGAGCCGCGCGATCAACCCATCGAGATCGCGCGCTTCCTCCGCCAGCGCGAGCGCGCGCTCGGCTCTCAATTTGGTTCCACAGCCTGTAAAGCCTTATATAAGTGCAAGGATTGTAAAGAACCTTTTGATTAT
>JBGSBH010000193.1:0-4546 GCA_041730635.1 Cypionkella sp. | reverse complement strand
GTAATCGCTGTCGACCCGCAGCTTGCCCGCGACCGCCATCAGCTCGGCATCGGGAAAGCTCTGCCCGTTGTCGTTTAGCAAGGTCAGCCAGCTCGTCAGCCGCAGCGTGACGTCGGCGGCAGAGCCGCCGCGCGCGACAGGCGCGCGCCGGTCACGATAACCTCGCCATCGACCGCCGAGACCGAGGAGGCCATCTCCATCATGACCGCCGGCGGCGGGGGCGCCGGCGGCGGGGCATAAGGATAGGCCGGCGGCGAACCCGCCGCCGTGCTGCCGAGCGGATAGCACATCAGCCGCAGCGGCTCCCCCCGCGGCGGATCGGACAGTTCGTCGTAATCGCTGTCGACCCGCAGCTTGCCCGCGACCGCCATCAGCTCGGCATCGGGAAAGCTCTGCCCGTTGTCGTTTAGCAAGGTCAGCCAGCTCGTCAGCCGCAGCGTGACGTCGTCGGCCGAGCCGCCGCGCGCGAGCGTGGCGACATAGTGCGCCTGCCAATCGAAGCCCCACGCCAGATACGTCAGGGTGACGGTATAGGTCCCACCCGCGGGTGAGTTGGTGTCGATCAAATAGACCGGCTGCGCCGAAAGCCCGGCGGGGACGCGGTCGAAGGTCAGCCGCTCGGGCAAGCCCGAGCAGCGCACCGCCTCGAACCCGGCGCTCGTCTGCAGCACCAGCCCGCCGTCGGCGCGGGTGCGGACGATCGCCTGCTCGCTTTCCTCGCGGCCCGTCGCGGGATTGGTGCGGGTGATCCGCACGCGGTTGCCGAGCGTGCCGTCGACCAGCGCGGCGGGGCTGAGGAGCGCCGCGTTGCGGTTCTTCTCGATCGTCCCCCCGGGCAAGCCGGTGACGATCGCGGTGACTGCGACCATCCCTTCGGCGACCCCGTCGAAGCGGATCGTCGATTCGCCGGCCGGGAGGGTGACCGTACGCGTCTCGCTGATCATCGCGAAGCCGCGCGGCCAGTCGCGATCCATCGCCTCGTCGGGCCCGCGGTTCGGATCGCGATAGACGGTCACCGCGAGCCTGGTCGGGGGCGAGGCATCGATGGTCTCGCGAGGCCCGGTGATGGCCGTTTCGGCCAACAGAGGGCTCGGCACGCTGGCAAGCAGGATAAAGCCGACAAATCCGCTCGCCGCGAGCTTGTCGAAGGACCGGCTCGAGCGAAGCCGAGAACCGAACCCCGCCTCGGCTTCGCTCGGCGAAGTCCCTCGACAAGCTCGGGACGAACGGATGAAACGATGGCTCATTGCCCCGGCCTTACGGTGCCCTCAATACCGCGTCTCGTAGACCACGCGCACCTCGCGCTTGCCGTTGGCGGGAACGGTGACGCGGTACTTGCGGGTGTCGGCATTGACCTGCTCGCCGGCCACGTCCTCGCTGGTCACCCGGAAGTCGCGGCTCCACCAGCCGCGATCGAGGCCGCCCTGCGTCAGCTCCACCTCGACCGGAGTCGGCTTGGCGTTGGTGAAAGTGTAGCGCATCGTCGTGCGGTAGTACTCGACCGCGCGCTCGCCGGTCACCTCGCGCACCACCTCGCCGTCCTTGATCACCCGGTAGCGGCTGGTCGCCTCCCACTCGCCGGGGGTTATCTTGTCGCGACTCACCACCTCGGCCTGGACGAACACGTCGAACGCGTCGCCGGTGGTCAGCGTCAGCGCGCTGCCCATCGGGGTGTGGCCGATGCGGCTCTCGCCGACGAACTGCGGGGTGCCCTGCCGGTCGCGCTGGTAGAAGCGGACGGTACCGGCGGGCAGCGCGTCGCCGAGCCCCTGCTCGCGCGAAGTCGAGAAGCCGATCGCGCTCGACACGTTGACCGGCTGCTCGTCGCTCGCCAGCCAGCCGACGCTGCGGGCATAGACGCGCCGCGCGGGCACCGCCTGCACGTCGAGGAAGCTCACCTGCTTGGTCTGCGCGTTGGCGATCGTCGTGCGGCCGGGCAGCGGGTAGAGGTAGTAGTCGGCCAGCCGCTCGCGGCCGGCGGTCTCGGTGCCGGGCACGAACCCGCCGGGCCGCGGCGGGGGCGGGGGCCGGCGGTAGCGGCCCTCGTCGTCATTGCCGCTCGACGGGCTGCCGGCGACGAGCACGGTGTCGGCATTGTGGAACGTCGTGCCCGTCTGGTTGGTCAGCGTGACCCAGCCCTGCATGTCGGTGGTGCCCTTGGCCTCGTCGTAGAGCGCGACGTAGTCCGCCGCCCAGCCAAGCCCCGCGGTGAGATAGCGAATCGAGGCCGGGCGCACGCCGGCGCGGTCGCTTTCCACGGTCACCGACAGCGTCGGCCGCGCGCGCAGATTGGGCGGCACGCCGTCGAAGATCACCCGCACCGGCAGCCCGTCGTCGCGCAGCACCTCGATGCGCTCGCCGATCCGCACCACCACCCCGCCGGCGGTCGAGAGCACCGTCGCGCGCTCGCGCGTCTCGGCGCCGGTGGCGGGGTTGGTGCGGATGAGGGTCACGGTCTGGCCGATCGCCTTTTCCATCAGCTTGGTCGGGGTCAGCAGGTCGAAGTCGAAGTTCTGCTCGACGATCCCGGCCCCTTCGGCGTTGAAGCTCAGCGTCTCGGGGCGGATCTGCGCGGAGACGTCGGGAAACTCGATTCGGCTGCGGCCGGCGGCGATGGCGAGCGGGCGCACGTCCTGCACCAGCGCCTGCCCGTCGGTGTAGATCGTCACGTCGAGTTCGCCCTGCGCGGTCGGCTCGGTCTCGGCGGTCTGCGCAAAGGCGGCGGCGGCGGCCAGCCCGGCAATGCCGGCCGTAAGCGCGGTGCGACTGAAACGCATGTTTTCTCTCCCCCTTCACCGGCGTACGCGCCGCCCTCGGCCTCACGATGGGCAGCGCCGCTTTGCCGCCGCCTGAACGGCGACGGTCAGCGTCGGGCTGCGCCGAGCACGGCGGCGACTTTATCCGAAATCTGCTGCACACTGAAAGGCTTGGGAATGAAGTGCATGTCGGCGATGTCGATATCGTTGCGCAACTGCTCTTCGGCATAGCCCGACATGAACAGGATCGGCAGCGCCGGTTTCGCCCGGCGGATCGCCCGCGCCATAGCCGGGCCGTCCATCCCCGGCATCACCACGTCGGAGACCACCAGGTCGAACTCGCCGCCGTTGGCCACGGCGGCCAGCCCTTCTTCCCCGTCGGCGCAGGGGGTCACGGTGTAACCCGCCCGGGTCAGGGCGCGTTCGGCGACCGCGCGGACCATGTCCTCGTCCTCGACCAGCAGCACCCGTCCCCCGCCCGACCAGGCGGCGGCGGGCGGGGTCTCGTCTTTCTCGCGGGGGGCCGGCACCTCGCCCCGGTGGACCGGCAGATAGACGCTGAAGCGCGCCCCGGCCCGTGCCCCCGCGGTCGCCGGAACGTTGTCGGCGAAGATGAACCCGCCCGATTGCTTGACGATGCCGTAGACGGTGGACAGCCCCAGCCCGGTACCCCCGAGCGCCCCGCCCTGCGATCCGCGGCCCTGCTGCTTGGTGGTGAAGAACGGCTCGAAAATCTTCGACAGGTGCTCGGGCGGAATGCCGCCGCCGGTATCCTGCACCACCAGCACGGTGTAGTCGCCTTCGGGCACGATCTCGCTGCCCATCTTGCGCACGTCGCGCGCGCTGACCCGGCGGGTCGCGAGCGACAGCTTGCCGCTGCCGTCCCCCTTTGCCTGAATCGCGTCGCGCGCATTGACCGCGAGGTTGACGATCACCTGCTCGAGGTGCTGCGGGTCGGCCCGCACCGGGCCGAGGTCGCGGTCGTGATGGACCTTGAGCTCGATCTTCTCCCCCAACAGCCGCTTCAGCAACTGGCTCACCTCGCTGATCACGTCGGGCAACTGCAGCACCTGCGGCCGCAGCGTCTGCTGGCGGCTGAAGGCGAGCAGTTGGCGAGTGAGCGCGGCGGCGCGGTTGGAATTGGCGCGGATCTGCTGGATGTCGTCGTAGTCGCTGTCGCCCGGCGTGTGGCGCAGCAGCATCAGGTCGCAGGTGCCGATCACCGCGGTCAGCACGTTGTTGAAATCGTGCGCCACCCCGCCGGCGAGCTGGCCGACCGCCTGCATCTTGGTCGCCTGCGCGACCTGGCGCTTGAGGCGGGTCTCCTCGGTCGAATCGACCAGGCTCAAGAGCACCGCCGCCTCGCCCAGCCCGCGCACCCCGGCGATGCCGAGGCTCACCGGCTCGTCGGGCGCCCCGCGCAGCCGCACCGCCATGTCGGTGGCGCTCGCCGGGCCCTTGCCGTAGCGGCGGACCGCGTCGACGATCGCCGGCTTGTCCTCGCGCACTACCAGATCCGACGGGAACTGCGGCAGCGGCTCGTTCTCGAGCCCCGCGGCGCGGCGAAACGGACGGTTGGCGAACAGCAGCCGCCCGTCGCGGTCGGTCATCGCCAGGCCCAGCGGCAGCGCGCCGAGCAGCGCTTCGAGCTGGGATTCGGGTTCTGCTCCAGGGACTCGCGCACGGTCTGCAGGTGGTGGGCCTCCATGCGCATGATGTTCGTATGGTGCACGCGCTGCTTCAGCTCGAACGCCAGGCCCAGACGAATACTTCCTACGATATCAGGCGTG
>JBGSBH010000192.1:0-4596 GCA_041730635.1 Cypionkella sp. | reverse complement strand
ACGACCGCCGCGGCCTGCCGGGCGAGCCGCGCGCCGTCGGCAATCAGCACGGCGTCGAACCCGCCCGCCTGCGCCAGCCTGCCCGCCGAACTGACGATCGAGGTATTCCCGCGCGCGTAGCGTTCGAGCCCGGCGATCGTCCCCCCTCCGGCGACCACCGCGCTGCGAAACGCCGCCGCGGCGCGGTTCCCGTACTCGCCATCGGGGACGATCGCCGCGAACCGCGCGAGACCGCGTGCGCGGGCATAGCCGACCGTGCGGGTGATCGACTGCTCGGGCGCCTGCCCGATGACGAAGACGTCGGGGCCGGCGACCGCGCTGTCATTGGAGAAGCTGATCAGCGGCACGTTGGCGGGCCGGGCCTCGGCGAGCGCCGCGCCGACCTCTTCCGCCATCAGCGGGCCGAGCAGCAGTTTGTTGCCGTCGGCAACCGCACGCCGCGCGGCCTCCCGCGCGCCCCCGGCGGTATCGTAGGTGGTGATCCGCAGGTTCTCAGCCCCGGTGTCGAGGAGCGCCATGGTGGTCGCGTTGGCGATCGACTGGCCGACCGCCGCGTTGGGCCCCGACATCGGCACCAGCAACGCCAGCCGATGGCGCGCTTCGTCGCCCGGAAGGCCGGTCGCGGTCGGGGCGGGGGCGGGCGACGGAGGAGGGGGCGGTTCGGGCTGGGGCACGCCTCCGCCCGGGATGATCTTGCAGCCCGCCAGCAGCAGCGCCGCGCCGAGGATCGCGAACTGCCGCCGCTCGATGCCCGCCACCTTCATGCTTGCCGCTCCCCGCATCGCTGGTTCATGAGGCGCGCCGTGTCCCACTCGCCAGCCGCCGCTCTGCCCGCCGGGCTCTACATCGTGGCCACGCCGATTGGCAATCTCGGCGACATCACGCTGCGCGCGGCCCAGGTGCTGCGCGACTGCGACGGGGTCGCGTGCGAGGACACGCGGGTTACCGGCAAGCTCATGCGCCACCTCGGGGCGTCGAAGCCGCTGTGGCGCTATGACGACCATGCCGGGGAGAACGACCGTGCGCGCCTGATCGAAACGATGCGCAGCCGCGCGGTCGCGCTCGTGAGCGATGCGGGCACCCCGCTGGTGTCGGACCCGGGATACCGCCTAGTGCGCGAGGCGCGCGCGGCGGGGATCGCGATCACAACTCTGCCGGGCCCTTGCGCGGCGATCGCCGGCCTGACCTTGGCAGGC
The DNA here is from genome assembly GCA_041730635.1 of Cypionkella sp. GTDB lineage: Bacteria > Pseudomonadota > Alphaproteobacteria > Sphingomonadales > Sphingomonadaceae > Tsuneonella. Next base: position 3,400 of record JBGSBH010000192.1, on the reverse strand, counting down.
CTGCCCAGCGACCGGTTCCTGTTCGCCGGGTTCCTGCCGGCGAAGGACAAGGCGCGCAGCGATACGCTGCAAGGGCTGGCCGACGTCGCCGCGACGCTGGTGTTCTACGAGACGGCGCCGCGGCTGGTCCGCACGCTCGAGGTGGTGAGTGCGGTGATGCCGGACCGGGCCGTCGCGGTCGCGCGCGAGCTCACCAAGCTGCACGAAGAGTGCCGCACCGGTTCGGCGCAGGAGCTGGCGGCGCATTTCTCCGCCCATCCGCCCAAGGGCGAGATCGTGCTGCTGATCGGCCCGCCGCCCGCCACCCGTTCGAGCGAGATCGACGCGGATGCGCTGCTCGCCGAGGCGCTCGCCACGCAGAAGCCGTCGCTCGCGGCGGCGCAGGTGGCCAAGGCCACCGGGCTCGACCGCAAGGCGCTCTATGCCCGGGCGCTGGCTCTACGCGGCGGATGAAGCGCCAGCGCGCCGAGCGCGACGGACGCCGCGGCGAGCTGGCGGCCGAGCTCTATCTGCGGGCCAAGGGCTGGGCGGTGCTCGCCCGCCGGCGCAAGACCCCCCTCGGCGAGATCGACCTCGTCGTACGGCGCGCAGGGACCGTCGCGTTCGTCGAGGTCAAATGGCGCCAGCGGCACGACGATCTGGCGGTCGCGATCGACGAATATCGCCTGCGCCGGGTGGCCGCCGCCGCCGAAGCGGTGGCGCACGAGTATGCCCAGGCGGGCGAGGACCTGCGGATCGACGTGATCCTGCTTGCGCCCGGCCGGTTGCCGCAGCACATCGTCAACGCCTGGATGCCTTGAAGCCAGCATCTCGACTTCGCTCGATGCGAACGGGTAGGGGGGCGCAACCGATCCCCCGTTCGTGTCGAGCGCAGTCGAGACACGCACAATGCAAGGCTTGCCCATGGCCCTGAACGTCGCGGTCCAGATGGACCCCCTGGAAAGCATCGGCATCGCCGGCGATTCGAGCTTCGCGCTGATGCTGAGCGCGCAGGCGCGCGGGCACGAGCTTTTCCATTACGACGTCGGCGACCTGACGCTCGATGCCGGCGACCGGCTGACGGCGGTGGCACGGCCGGTGCGGGTGCAGCGGGTGGAGGGCCATCATTTCTCGGCCGGGGAGCCGCGGCGGCTCGACCTCGGACGCGACGTCGATGTGGTGCTCATGCGCCAGGACCCGCCGTTCGACATGGGTTACATCACCGCCACTCACCTGCTCGAGCGGCTCGAGGGCGAGACGCTGGTGGTCAACAACCCCCGCTCGGTGCGCAACGCGCCCGAAAAGGTCATGGTGCTCGACTACCGGCAATTCATGCCGCCCACATTGGTGACCCGCTCGGTCGAGGAAGTCCGCGCGTTCCAGCGGCAGCATGGCGCGGTGGTGGTCAAGCCGATCCACGGCAACGGCGGCAAGGCGATCTTCCGCGTACCTGAAGGCGGCGACAACCTGTCGGCGCTGTTCGAGGTGTTCAACCAGACCTGGCCGGAACCGCACATGGTGCAGCCGTTCCTCCCGGAGGTGGCCGAGGGCGACAAGCGCATCGTGCTGGTCGACGGGGAGGTCGCCGGCGCGATCAACCGCAAGCCGGGCCAGGGTGAATTCCGCTCCAACCTCGCGGTCGGCGGCAGCGCGGAGGCGACCGAGCTGACCCCGCGCGAACGCGAGATCTGCGCGGCGATGGGCCCGCGGCTGAATGAGCTGGGGCTGATCTTCGTCGGTATCGACGTGATCGGCGGGCAGTGGCTGACCGAGATCAACGTCACCAGCCCGACCGGAATCGTCGCCATCGACCGCTTCAACGGCACCGACACGGCCGGGCGCATCTGGGACGCGATCGAAGCGCGTGTGGGCCGATGAGGCCGCGGCCGGCCCGACTGGTCATCGCGTGCGGCATCTTGGCCGCCCCGCCGCTGCACGCGCGGGATGCCCCGCCTCCGCCGATCGAGGCGGTGAGGGACGAGATTCGCGCGAACTACGATCGGGCTCGGACCGATGCCCACGCGCCCGGCGTCGTCTATGGCGTGGTCAAGGATGGCGAGCTCGTCGTGGTCGAGGGGCTGGGGGTGCGCGATACGGCGAGCGCCCGACCGGTCGACGCCGACACCCGCTTCCGCATCGCCTCGATGTCGAAGGCGTTCACCGCGCTCGCGATCCTGCACTTGCGCGACCAGGGCAGGATCGCGCTCGACGCGCCCGCGGTGCGCTACATTCCGCAACTGGCGAGCTGGAAGCTGCCGACCCGCGACGCGCGCCCGATCACGGTGGCGGATCTGCTGCATCATCAGGCAGGGCTCGCCACCGACGATCCGTGGGGAGACCGTCAGCAGGTGCTGAGCGAAGGCGACTTCACCGCGCTGATCGCATCGGGAGTGGATTTCGCCAGCGCCCCGGGGGTGCGGATGGAGTATTCGAACTACGGCTACGCGCTGCTCGGCCGGATCGTCACCAACGTCAGCGGGCAGCCCTATCAGCAATACATCCGCGAGACGATCATGCTGCCGCTCGGAATGATGGCGACCGGCTACGACGTGCTGGCCGGCCCGCAGGAGACCCGCGCGCTCGGCTACCGCTGGCAGGACGAGCGATGGGTGCGCGAGCCCGACATGCGCGACGGGGCGTTCGGCGCGATGGGCGGGGTCGAGACCACGGCGCGGGACTATGCTCGGTGGATCGCGTTCCTGCTCTCCGCCTGGCCGCCGCGCGACGAGCCCGACGACGGGCCGGTGCGCCGCGTGACCGTGCGCGAGCTGGTCGGTCTCGTCAGCTACATGCCGCCGATCGAGCGCGCGAAGGAGCTCGGGCCCCCATGCCGGCAATCGATCGGCTACGGGGCCGGGCTGCGCGTGATCGGCGACTGCGAGCTTGGCCGGGTGCTCACCCACGGCGGCGGCTACCCCGGCTACGGCTCGAACATGCTGCTGCTGCCCGAGGCAGGCGTGGGCGCGTTCGTGTTCACCAACAAGACCTACACCGGGCTCGGGACGGCCAATTTCAACGCCCTGCTGATCCTTCGGCGGGCGGGCGCAATCCCCGATCGCCCACTGCCGGTCTCCGTCGCGCTGGCCCGGGCCTATGCACTGGCCAAGCGCGCGTGGGTCGCGGGGAGCCTCGACGGCCTGCCGCTCGCCGGCAATGTCGCGCTCGACAAGGACTTGCCCCGCCGCGCGCGCGAGCTAGCGGAGATCAAGCGGCAGGTCGGTGAATGCCCGTTGACGGAGGCGATCGCCCCGGTGACCGCGATGGAGGGGCGATTCACCTGGGCGTGCGCCGGGGGATCGGTCACCGGACGGGTACTGCGCGCGCCGACCGCCGATTTCCAGCTTCAGGTGCTCGATTTCGCCGCAACGCCGCGTGAGTGAACGCACAAAAAAGGGGCGCCGGTAGCGAGACGGGGCGCGGT
>JBGSBH010000191.1:0-4601 GCA_041730635.1 Cypionkella sp. | reverse complement strand
GGCTACCTCGCCGGGCCGGCGCGCGACGAAGACCTGCCGCGGTGCTTCGAACAGCAGCGCGTCGGCCGCCCCCTCGGCCCGCGCATCGTCGAGCAACACGAATGGTGAGCGCCCCGGCATCGCTTGGCTGCCTTAGCGCCTCCGCCTTGGGTGTCGAGGGCGCTTGACCCGCGCCGGGCGGCTTTGCAGGAGGGCCCCCGGGCAGCGGGAGCAGCAACGCGGATGAGCCGGATCTTCATCGGCCTCGCCGACAACGGCGAGAAGCAGTACCTCGAGCTGGCGCGCGCCAACCGCCACGGGCTGATCGCCGGAGCGACCGGCACCGGCAAGACGGTGACCCTGCAGGGCCTCGCCGAAAGCTTCTCGGCCGAGGGCGTGCCGGTGTTCCTCGCCGACGTGAAAGGCGATCTCGCGGGGATCGCGCTGCCCGGATCGCCGGCCTTCAAGCACGCCGCCGCGCTCGAAAGCCGCGCGCGCGAGCTCGGGATGAGCGACTACGCCTATGCCGACAACCCGACCGTGTTCTGGGACCTCTACGGCGAGCAGGGCCACCCGATCCGCACCACGGTGAGTGAGATGGGGCCGCTGCTGCTGGGCCGGCTGCTCAATCTCAACGACACGCAGGCCGGCGTGCTCGACATCGTCTTCCGCTTCGCCGACGAGCAGGGCCTGCTGCTGCTCGACCTTGCAGATCTGCAGGCGATGCTCGCGCATACCAGCGAGCACGCGAGCGAGCTGTCGGCGCGCTACGGCAACATCACCAAGCCATCGGTCGGGACGATCCAGCGCGCGGTTTTGAGCCTCGACGCGCAGGGCGGGGCGATGTTCTTCGGCGAGCCGGCGCTCGAGATCATGGATTTCATCCGCACCGACGAGCAGGGCCGCGGGATGGTCAACGTGCTCGCCGCCGACCGGCTGATGCAGAGCCCCAAGCTCTACGCGACGTTCCTGCTGTGGCTGCTCGCCGAGCTGTTCGACACGCTTCCCGAAGTCGGCGATCCGGACAAGCCGCGGCTGGTGTTCTTCTTCGACGAGGCGCACCTGCTGTTCGATGACGCGCCCGAGGCGTTGCAGGATAAAGTCGAGCAGGTGGTCCGCCTGGTCCGCTCGAAGGGGGTCGGGGTATTTTTCATCACCCAGAACCCGATCGACATTCCGGAAAAGATCGCCGGCCAGCTCGGCAACCGGGTGCAGCACGCGCTGCGCGCCTATACCCCGCGCGACCAGAAGGCGATCCGCGCCGCGGCGGAGACTTTCCGCATCAACCCTGCGCTCGACGTCGAGACCGCGCTCACCGAGCTGCGCACCGGCGAGGCGCTGGTCTCGACGCTGATGGAGGACGGGGCCCCGTCGGTCGTCCAGCGCACGATGATCAAGCCGCCGCGCAGCCGGCTCGGCCCGCTCGAGCCGAAGGAGCGCGCGATCGTCCAGTCGGCGAGCCCGCTCGCCGGCAAGTACGACACGCGGATCGACCGCGAGAGCGCGGAGGAAGTGCTGGCGCTGAAGGCCGCCGACGCGGCGCAGACCGGCGTCGAGGTGGCGCAGAACGGTCGCGAGGTGGTGGAGAGGCGCGAACGAAAGAGCCCCGACATCTGGGGCAAGGCGATGAAGCGGGCCGCGGCGGCGGCGATGGGATCGGGCGCCTCGCTCGCCGCCGGGGCGCTCACCGGCAAGCGCTCGCGCGCCAATCCGATGAAGACCGCCGCCAGCTCCGCCGCCGGCTCGATCGCGACCGATCTCGGCGGCCCGCTGGTCGGGCGCTTCGTGCGCAACCTCATCGGCGGCCTGATGCGATAGAAGGCCGGGAGCGTTCCCGCCCGACCCGCGTTCGGAGCCGCAAGTGCAGCTGACCTTCGCCAGTTACAACATCCACAAGGCCGTGGGGACCGACGGACGGCGCGATCCCGACCGCATCCTCACCGTGCTGCGCGAACTCGACGCCGACGTGATCGCGCTGCAGGAATGCGACCGGCGCTTCGGCGCGCGCGACAGCGTGATCGAACGCGCCGCGCTCGACGACACGCCGTGGCGGCCGCTGCCGGTGGCGCGGCGGGCGACCAGCCTCGGCTGGCACGGCAACGCGCTGCTCGTCCGGCGGCAGTTCGAACCGGTCGAGGCGCAGGCGGTCGCGCTGCCGATGCTCGAGCCGCGCGGAGCCGTGCGCGGCGACTTCACCGTCGCCGGCCGGCGGGTGCGCGCGCTGGGGATGCACCTCGACCTGTCGGGCCTGCGCCGCCGCGCCCAGATCCGCGCGGTGCTGCGGCACCTCGACGGCTGCGAGGAAGCCTGCCCGGCCGTCTTGCTGGGCGACTTCAACCAGTGGGGCGTCGGGACCGGGGCGATGCGCGAGTTCGGCCCCGGCTGGCATGCGCTCGCTCCGGGGCGCAGCTTCCCCAGCCGCCAGCCGGTCGCGCACCTCGATCGGATCGTGATCTCGCGCGAGTGGCGGGTCGTCGCGATGGGGGTCCACCATAGCGCGCTCGCCACCCGGGCGTCCGATCATCTGCCGGTCTGGACGAAAGTCGAGCTGATCGAGAATTAGGCACCTGCCTATTCAATAGGCAGCTAAGCCTGACCAGTAGGTCGATTATCGCACGCCAGTGATCGTTCGCCCCCCTGGTTTCGATCCTGGCACGGCTCTTGCGAAGGCAGCCCCCGACGAGGCCGAACCAGGGGGGCAGCGCGTGAAATTCATCATCGCGGTGATCAAGCCGTTCAAGCTCGACGAAGTGCGCGAGGCGCTGTCGGCGATCGGCGTGGCCGGCATGACGGTGAGCGAGGTCAAGGGGTTCGGCCGCCAGAAGGGCCAGACCGAGATTTACCGCGGCGCCGAATACTCGACCAACATGCTGCCCAAGGTGAAGATCGAGCTCGCCACCAGCGATGCGCTCGCCCCGCAGGTGGTCGAGACGATCCAGGCCGTCGCCCGCACCGAGGCGATCGGCGACGGGAAGATCTTCGTCCTCGATCTCGCTTCCGCCACCCGCATCCGCACCGGCGAGACCGGCGAGACCGCGCTATGACTTTGGGGGGTTATCCGATGGTCCGCAGATTGTTGATCGGCACCGGCACCGTGGCCGCGGGCCTGCTCGCCGCCACCGCCGCCGCGGCGCAGGATGCCGCCGCCGCCGTGCCGTTCACCCCCACCGCCGAAATGGTCGACAAGGGCGACGTCGCCTGGATGATGGTCGCGACCGCGCTGGTACTGATGATGTCGGTCCCAGCGCTGGCGTTGTTCTACGGCGGGCTGGTGCGCGCGAAGAACATGCTCAGCGTGCTGATGCAGGTGCTGACGATCGTCTGCGTCGCGGCGCTGGTATGGTTCGCCTGGGGTTATTCGATGGCCTTCACCAGCACCGGCACCCCGTTCCCCAAGCTGGTCGGCGGGTTCGACAAGGCGTTTCTCGCCGGGGTCGGTGTGTCGACCTTGGCGGCGACTTTCTCGAATGGTGTCTATCTGCCGGAACTGGTGTTCGTCATGTTCCAGATGACTTTCGCCTGCATCACCCCGGCGCTGATCGTCGGCGCCTTCGCCGAGCGGGTGAAGTTCACGCCGCTGATCCTGTTCGTGGTCGCCTGGCTGACGCTCGCCTATTTCCCGATCGCGCACATGGTCTGGTACTGGGCGGGCCCCGACTTCCTGCCCGCCGCGCCCGACGATACCGGGCTGCTGTGGGGCTGGGGCGCGCTCGACTTCGCGGGCGGCACGGTGGTGCACATCAACGCCGGGATCGCCGGCCTCGTCGGCTGCCTCGTCATCGGCCCGCGGCTGGGGTTCAAGCACGAGCCGATGCCGCCGCACAGCCTGGTGATGACGATGATCGGCGCCTCGCTGCTGTGGATCGGCTGGTTCGGCTTCAATGCCGGCTCCGCGCTCGAGGCCAACGCCTTCGCCGCGCTCGCCTTCGTCAATACTTTCGTCGCTACCGCGGCGGCAGGCGTGGCCTGGGCGGTGATCGAGCAGGTGATCCACAAGAAGCCCTCGCTCCTCGGCGCCGCGACCGGGGTGGTCGCCGGCCTCGTCGCGATCACGCCGGCCGCGGGCTTCGCGCATCCGGGCACCGCGATCGTGCTCGGCGCGCTCGCCAGCGGGGTCTGCTTCGTTTTCGTGACCACGGTGAAGAACCGGCTGAAGTACGACGACAGCCTGGACGTGTTCGGCGTCCACGCGGTGGGCGGGATCGTCGGCGCGATCGGCACCGGGATCGTCGCCGACCCGGCATTGGGGGGCCAGGGGTGGATCGACTATACCGCGCCCGTGGCGGTCGCCGGCGCTTACGACATGGCGGGCCAGGTGATGACCCAGATCTGGGCCGTGGCGACCACGATCGCCTGGACCGGCACGGTTTCCGCAGTGCTGTTCCTCGCGCTCAAGTACACCATCGGGCTGCGCCCCAGCGCCGAAGTCGAGAGCGAAGGGCTCGACATCCGCGAACACGGGGAGCGCGCCTACAACTATTGACGGTTCGACCAGTTCGGCGGGGCCGGGGCTCTCCTCTCCCACTCCGGCTCCGCCAGCCTATGTTCCTCCTGCGAACACCGCCTCCGGCCGGAGCCCCGCGCTCCGGCCGCTTTTTATCCGAACAGGAGCCAGCCGAGCG
>JBGSBH010000190.1:0-4605 GCA_041730635.1 Cypionkella sp. | reverse complement strand
GCGAGGTAAACGACGCCAAGATGCACCACGTGCTCGCCCGCGCGAGCGCGCTGATCGAGGCGCATCCGGGCGTGCCGGTCGCCTGCCTCGGGCTCGCCTTCAAAGCCAATATCGACGATTTCCGCGAGAGCCCGGCGCGCTTCGTCGCCGCCAGCCTCGCGCGGCGGTTCGGCGAGCGGGTCCGCATCGTCGAACCCTACGCGCGCGAGCTACCGGCCGAGTTTGCCGGCACCGGCGCTACCCTCGTCGACATCGACACCGCGCTCGAAACCTGCGGCGTGTTGATCGTGCTCGTTGACCACGACGTGTTCCGCGTCGTGCCCCCGCAGGAGCGCGGCGGGGCGGCGGTCTACGATACCCGCGGCATCTGGCCCGACCTTGCGCGCGCGCCCGTTGCCGCGCCGATGCGGCTGGCGAGCTAGGCCCGCCCGACGCTGGTGTACTGGAACCCCGCCGCGCGCACGTCGTCGGGGCGGTAGATGTTGCGCAAGTCGACCAGCACCGGGGCCCTGGCGAGCTGCCTGACCCGCGCGAGGTCGAGCGCGCGAAACGCGTCCCATTCGGTGACGATGGCGACCGCATCGGCCCCCTCGATCGCCGCGTAGGGGCTGTCGCACATCGCCACCCCGGGCATCAGCGGCTTGGCGAGCTCCATCCCCTCGGGATCGTATGCGGCGACCTCGACCCCGGCGTCGGCCAGCGCCTGCGCGATCGCGATCGCCGGCGAATCGCGCATGTCGTCGGTGTTGGGCTTGAAGGTCAGGCCGAGCAGCGCGACTTTCTTGCCGCGCGCCGCCTCGAGCCCGCCCAGCGCCTCGATCACCTTGCGGCCCATCGCCCGCTTGCGGGTCTCGTTGACCTTGACCACCGCCTCGACGATGCGGACCGGGCTGTCGTAGTCCTCGGCGGTCTTGAGCAGCGCGAGGGTGTCCTTCGGGAAACAGCTGCCGCCGTAGCCGGGCCCGGCATGGAGGAATTTCGCGCCGATGCGCCCGTCCATCCCGATCCCGCGGCTGACGTCCTGCACGTTCGCGCCGACTTTCTCGCACAGGTCCGCCATCTCGTTGATGAAGGTGATCTTGGTCGCGAGGAACGCGTTGGCGGCGTACTTGATGAGCTCGCTCGAGCGGCGGTTGACGAACAGAATCGGCGATTCGTTGAGGAACAGCGGGCGGTAGACCTCGCGCATGACCTCGCGGCCGAACTCGTCCTCGGCACCGATGACGATGCGGTCGGGGCGCTTGAAGTCGCCGATCGCCGCGCCTTCGCGCAGGAACTCGGGGTTGGAGACGACCGACACCCGGTGCAGGCAGCCGCTTTCCTGGATGATCCGCTCGACTTCGTCGCCGGTGCCGACCGGGACAGTCGACTTGGTCACCACCACTGCCTCGTGCTCGAGGCTCTCGCCGATTTCCTGCGCCACGGCGTGGACGAAAGTGAGATCGGCGTGGCCGTCACCGCGGCGGCTCGGGGTGCCGACCGCGATGAAGATCGCGCGGGCGCCTTTGATCCCCTCGGCAAGGTCGGTGGTGAACGACAGCCGCCCCGCCTTGACGTTGGCTTCGACCAGCGCGCCCAGCCCGGGCTCGTAGATCGGCATGATCCCCTGGTGGAGCCGGTCGATCTTCGACTGGTCCTTGTCGATGCAGACCACGTCGTGGCCGAAATCGGCGAAGCACGCCCCCGACACCAGGCCCACGTATCCGGAGCCGACCATGGCGATCTTCATTGCAATCTCCTGCGCGGGCTAGCGATCAGTATTCGCGCCACACCACCCGGCGGACGTAGTCGGTGTAGCTGAGGATGATCCGCAGGACCTTTTCCGAGACATTTTCGGGGGTGTAGTCGCTCACCATCCGCAGCATCCGGTCGGGGCCGCGGGGCTGCTCGGCGATGACTCCCAGCGCCTGGTCGATACGCTCGGGGTTGAGCCCGGTCATGATCACCGCGCCTTCCTCCATCCCTTCGGGCCGTTCGTGCGCCTCGCGGATGTTGACCGCCGGGAAGTTGAGGATCGACGATTCCTCGGTGATCGTCCCGCTGTCCGACAGGGTCGCCCGGGCTTCGATCTGCAGCCGCACGTAGTCGCTGAATCCGAGCGGCTTCAACGGCTGGACCAGGCGGTGCAGCTTCGCGCCGGTCGCATCGAGGCGCTTGCGGGTGCGCGGGTGGGTCGAGAGGATGACCGGCAGGCCGTGGCGCTCGGCAAGATGATCGAGCATCTGGCGGAAGCGCCCGAACGGCGCATCCCCGTCGATGTTCTCTTCCCGGTGGGCGCTGACGAGCAAGAACCGGCCGCTCTCGAGGCCGAGCCGCTCGAGCACGTCGGACGAGGCGATCCGGTCGCGCTGATGGTGCAGCACCTCGCCCATCGGACTGCCGGTAGTGACGATCTGATCGGGCGGAAAGCCTTCGCGCATAAGGTACTGCCGCGCGATCGCGCTGTACGGCATATTGATGTCGGAGATGCTGTCGATCAGCCGGCGGTTGATCTCCTCCGGCACCCGCTGATCGAAGCTGCGGTTGCCTGCTTCCATGTGAAAGATGGGCACCTTGCGGCGCTTCGCCGGGATCGCGGCGAGCGCGCTATTGGTGTCCCCGAGCAGCAGCAGGGCATCGGGCCTTGCCTCGGCGAGCAGGCGGTCGGTCTTGATGATGACGTTGCCGATGGTCTCGGCCGCGGTTTCCCCCGACGCGTCGAGGAAATGGTCCGGCGGGCGGATGCCGAGATCGTCGAAGAAGATCTGGTTAAGCTCGTAATCGTAGTTCTGCCCGGTGTGCACCAGCGTGTGCGCGCAATGCCGATCCAGCAGCGCGATCGTGCGCGAAAGCCGGATGAGCTCCGGCCGCGTGCCGACGATGGTCATGACTTTGAGCATGGCGCTTATTTCCCTCGCGGCCGGTGACGGTGCATTTCGTCGATCAGCTCGGGCCAGGGGGGCGGGGCATAGCCGGTCGCGGCGCGAAAGCGGCTCGAATCGAGCGAGCGGTCGATCCGCAGGCTGTCGTCGGGCTCGATCGCGATGCCCTTGCCGTAACGCTCGGCGATCAGCTGCAGCAGGTCGAACTTGGCGATCGGGGCCGCCGAAACGTGATAGAGCCCATTGAGCGCGGGATCGGGCAAGACATGATCGCGCACGATCCGCGCAAGGTGCACCGCCGGGACGCCCGAGAAGATCGCTCGGGTGAAACCCCGCACCGGCCCCTCTTGCGCCAGGAACCATTCGAGCAGGCTCGCCCCGGCTCGCAACTCGTGCCCGATGATCGAGGTGCGCAAGGTGATCGCGGGCGCCGCGTGCAGTTCGCCGAGCAGCTTGCTGCGGCCATAGACGTCGTCCGCATCGCAGAAGTCGTCTTCGCGGTAATTGCCCTTGGCCCCGCTGAACACGCAATCGGTGCTGACATGGACCAGGCGCGCGCCGGCGATCGCACACAGCGCCGCCAGGCGATGCGGCAGCAGGGTGTTGATCGGCACCGCCGCCATCACGTCCTTGGCATCGCCCGCCTGCTTGATCAGCCCGACGCAGTTGACCACCACGTCGGGCTCGGCGGCGGCGACCACGCGCGCGAGGCTGTCCGGACTTTCGGCATCGAGCCCTCCCATCAGAGTCACGTCGAGATGCTCGAACGCCCGCGCCGGCCCCGCCAGCGAGCGCACCGCGCCGACGGTGCGGAAGCCGGGCGAACGCGCGAACAGCTCGACGAAGGCGTTGCCGAGCAGGCCGGTGGCGCCGACGATCAGGATCGTGCTTTCGCTCAAGCGCCTGTTCCCGTCCTCAATCGGGCCAACCGCCGCAAGCGCGCGATCAGCCAGCGAGCCAGCCCGTCCGGCTCGAAATGCTCCGCGTAATAGCGCGCGGCGCGCTCGCCCATGGCCGCCCGTTCGGCAGCGGGCAAGTCTGCTAGCGCCGCGATCGCGCGGGCAAGCGCGGCCGGATCGCCGGGCGGGGCGATCACCCCGGCCCCCGCCTCGCGCGTCACACGCGCAGCCTCGCCCCCCGCGGCCACCACCACCGGGCGGCCCGCGCCGAGATAGGTCTGCAGCTTGCTCGGTATCGTCCTGGCGACCATCGCATCGTCGACCAGGGTCAGCAGCGCGGCATCGGCCGCGGCCAGGACCCGGCCCATTTCCTCCGGCGCGACCCGGCCGGGCAGCCGAACACGCGCCAGCCCGCGGGCGCGAACGGCCCGCGCCAGTTCGTCGCTCAACGCGCCCGATCCGAACAGCCAGATGGTGATATCGGTGCGGGGCCGCAGGATCTCGGCCGCCTCGACGACGGTATCGAGCGCCTGCGCGCGGCCGAGGTTGCCCGCGAACACGATGTTGAACCCCGGCGAGAGGGCCGCCCGGCCGGCGGGCGCCGGATCGTCCGCGCCGGCGTCGCCTGGATTGGGCAGGTACTCGACCGGGGTGGACCCGGCCATCGGGCGGATCGACTCGACGAATGCGGGCGATTGGCCGAGCAAGAGGTCGGCGCGGCGATAGAGCATTCGCACGGCGCGCTCGACCAGCGCGAGCAGGCGCGGATTGCGGACGTAGCCCGTCCCGGCGAGCGCGTTGGGCCACAGGTCCTGCACCCAGATCGCGAGCGGCGGGGGGGGGGG
>JBGSBH010000189.1:0-4629 GCA_041730635.1 Cypionkella sp. | reverse complement strand
GGGCGCGGCGGCCGGAAGCGCCGCGCGCGCGGCGGCGGCGCTCGCCGCCTCGTGCACGACGAACCCCTGGCGCACGAGGTAGGCGGCCAGGGGTTCGCGCAAGGTCGGCTCGTCGTCGACCAGCAGCAGCGTGACGGGCGCCGGATCGGTCATGGCCGCTGGTCCTGCCCGTCGCCGGGCGCGCGGGTCAAGCGCGCCCCGAGCGCTCGCTGGTTCAGTTCGCCGGCTGGGCCTGGCGACGCGCCTGCCACTGCGCGCGCATCGCCTCGCGCGCGGCCTGGCGCTCGGCCTGGCTGACTGCCCCGTTGCGGTCGGTGTCGACCCGGTCGAAGCGAGCCAGCGCGGCGGCGGTGAACTCGGCCCGGCTAATCGCGTTGTCGCCGTTGGTGTCGGCGGCGCGGGCCATCGCCATCCGGCCCATCGCCTTGCCGCCGTGGCCGCCCATGCGGTGCCCGGCGTGCGCGCCCCCGCGGCGTTCGGCGCGCGCTTCGCGGCGCTCGCCGCGGGCGGCCTGCATCGCTGCGAACTCGGCGCGGCTGATCGAGCCGTTCCTGTCGGCATCGAGGCGGTCGAACATCGCCGCGCGGCGCGCCTCGCGGTCGGCGGCGTTGAGCACGCCGTCACCGTTAGCGTCCATCTTGGCGAACCGCTCGGCGGCGCGCTCCTGCGCCTGGCTGCGGGTGACGTCGCCCTGCTGGGCGAGCGCCGGCGCGGCGGCGGCGAGCCCGGCGGCGGAAAGCACCGCGGCGCCGAGCGAGAGGGTGAGCTTGTGCATGGTGGGCCTTTCGGTTCCTGACTATCCGATGGAGCCGCGCGGCGCGGGAGATGGAAAAGGGGAAGGCGTCCCCCGCGCCCCGCGCAGCTCCTGCCTGCCGCTCTAGGCGGCCTATGTCGCACGTATATGTCGGACCTGCGCGAAATTGTCGCGGATTGTCGCGCGCCGCGCTCTCAGGCCGGCGGCACCATCACGAAGGCATTGAGCTTATTGCCGTCGAGGTCGCGGAAATAGCCGGCGTAGAACCCGCCGCCGCGGTCCCCCGGCGCGCCTTCGTCGGTCCCGCCGTTGGCGAGCGCGATGTCGTAGAGCCGCTGGACCTGCGCCTCGTCCTTCGCCGCCAGCGCGACCATCACCCCGTTGCCGACGGTCGCCGGGTTGCCGTCGAACGGCTTGGTCAGCCCGATCCCCGCCGCCGGGCTACCGGGCTCGCCCCATGCGATGAAGGTGTCGAACTCCATCATTCGCCCGACCCCGAGCTCGGCCGCGAGGGCATCGTAGAACGGCGCCGCCTTCTGCAGGTCGTTGGTGCCGAGGGTGACGTATCCGATCATCTGCGCATTCCTGCCGCGACTCGACCCGGCCGGAACATTACGCGAACAACGTAATGGTCACAAGGGCGCGCAGGCTTCCCCGAGCCAATTGAGCACCTCGCCCTCGAGCTGCGGCGAGAGCACGCGCCAGACGTCGGCGTGGTAGGCGTTCCACCACGCGCGCTCCTCGGGCGTCAGCAGCGCCGGCTCCACCAGTGCCCGGTCGATCGGGGCAAAGGTCAGCGTCTCGAAGCCGAGGTAGTCGCCCTCGGCGCCGGCGATCTCGCGCTGCTCGACCAGCACCAGGTTCTCGATCCGGATGCCGTAGGCGCCTTCCTTGTAGTAACCCGGCTCGTTCGAGAGGATCATGCCCGCGAGCAGTTCCTGGTCGCTGCCGGCCTGCGCGCCGGTGATTTTGGCGATCCGCTGCGGCCCTTCGTGGACCGAGAGGAAGCTCCCCACGCCGTGCCCGGTGCCGTGCGCGTAGTCGAGCCCGGCGGCCCACAGGTACTGGCGCGCGAATGCATCGAGCTGGCCGCCCACGGTCCCTTGCGGGAACACCGCGCGGGCGATGGCGATGTGGCCCTTGAGCACGCGGGTGAAGCGGTCCTTCTGCTCGGGCGATGGCTCGCCCAAACCATCGGGCGTCCCGATCCACACGGTGCGGGTGATGTCGGTGGTGCCATCGAGATACTGCCCACCCGAATCGCACAGGTAGATGCTGCCCGGCTCGATCGGGATGTTGCTGGCGTCGTCGACCCGGTAGTGCGGCAGCGCCGCATGAGCGCCAGCGGCGCTGATGGTGTCGAACGAGAGGTCGCGCAGCAGCGGATCGGCATCGCGGAACTCGCGCAAGCGCGCCGCTGCCGACAGTTCGTCGAGCGTGCCCGTTGGACCCTCGATGCTGAGCCAATGCAGATAGCGTGCAATCGCCGCGCCGTCGCGGGCCTGCGCCGCGCGGTGGCCGGCCTGCTCGACCGGGTTCTTGACCGCGCGCGGCAGGATCGTCGGGTCGCGCGCGGCGACCGGCTTCGCCCCGGCGCTTTCGAGCGCGTGAAAGATCGCCGCCACGCCGTAGTTCGGGTCGACCGCCACCGTCTTGCCGGCGAGCCCGGCGAGCGCGCCTGCGAACGCACCCCGCGGACGGATCGTCACCGCGTTGCCGAGGTGCTGGGCGAGCTCGGGAGTGACCTTGCCGGGCTCGATGAACAGCTCCGCGGTGCCGTCGGCATGGGCGACGACATAGGCTAGAGCCACCGGCGTGCGCTCGACGTCCTGCCCGCGGATGTTCAGCAGCCAGGCGACCGAATCGAGCGCGCTGATCACCGCCGCGTCGTGCCCTTCGCGCTTCAACCAGTCGGCAACTTCGGCGCGCTTGTCGGCACTGTTGCGCCCGGAGTGGGCATCATCGTGCACCAAAGCGGGGGCAGTCGAGGGCGCGGGCCGGTCGGCCCAAACCGCGTCGATCGGATTGCCTTCCACCGGCACGAGGGTGGCCTGTTTCCTTTCGAGCGCCTCCGCCACCCCTTCGGCCCAGCCCTTCGAGTGCAGCCAGGCATCGTAGCCGATCCTCGCCCCGTGCGGCGCGTGCTCGGCGAGCCACTTCGCCGGGCTGGTCGCGGGCACGCTCTGGTAGTCGAACAGCCGGCCGTCGACCTGCTCGCGCACCTGCACCGTGTAGCGCCCGTCGACGAAAATCGCCGCCCGGTCCTGCAGCACGACCGCGGTCCCGGCCGAGCCGCCGAATCCGGTCAGCCAGTGAAGCCGCTGCGCGTAGGCGCCGATGTATTCGCTCATGTGCTCGTCGCTGATCGGGACGACGAACCCGTCGAGCCCGCGGCGCTTCAGCTCCTCGCGCAAGGCGGCAAGCCGGGCTTCGTGGGTTTGCATGAGCATGTTGCGGTCCTTTCGCGGCGACCATAAGCCCGCGCCATGAACGATGCCAGTTTGAAGCCGACGCCCAAGCCCCCTTGCGCGGCGAGGAGGCCGTCGAGCGTCACGCACCACGGGATCACCGTCAGCGACGATTATGCCTGGCTGCGCGATCCGGGCTATCCCACCGTCGCGGACCCGGAGGTGATCGCCCATCTCGAGGCGGAGAACGCGTGGTTCGAGGCGGCGATGGCCGGCCAGCAGGGCCGGATCGAGGCGCTTTTCCAGGAGATGCGCGGGCGGATCAAGGAAGCCGACAAGTCGGTGCCTCAGAAGGACGGCGCCTTCCTCTACTGGGTCGAATACGAGGAAGGCGCCGAATACAAGAAGTGGTGGCGGCGGCCGGTCGCCGGGGGCAAGGACGAACTGATCCTCGACGAGGTCGCGCTGGCCGAAGGTCACGATTACTTCCGCCTCGGCGCGCTGTCGGTTTCGCACGACGGCACGAGGCTCGCCTACTCGGTCGACGACAACGGCTCGGAGCGATTCACCGCGCGAGTGAAAGACCTGGCGACCGGGGAGCTGCTGCCCGACGAGATCCCCGGCACGCTTTCGGCGCTGCTGTGGGTCGCGGGCGACAAGGGGATCGTCTACAGCCGCGCCAACGAGCAGTGGCGGACCGACAACGCGCGGCTGCACTGGCTCGGCAAGCCGATTTCCGAGGACGTCGAGCTCTACCACGAGGACGACGAGGGTTTTCGCGTCGGCTCGTCGCTGTCGGCGAACGAAAAGTGGCTGATCGTTTCCACCAGCGATCACGAGACCAGCGAGGTGCGGCTGATCCCCGCCGCCGACCCGCTGGCCGAGCCGATCGTGGTCGCCCCGCGGCGCAAAGGCGTCGAGTACGAGGTCGACGAGCGCGAGGGCACGCTCTACGTGCTCGCGAACGATACCCACGAGAACTTCCGGCTGGCGACGGCCCCGCTCGAGCGCCCGGGCGAATGGACCACGCTGATCGAGGGCTCGGACGCGTTCTACCTCACCGGGTTCGACCTGTTCCGCGACTTCTTCGTGGTCGAGGGGCGGCGCAGCGGGCTCGATACGATCGAGGTCCGCTATTACGGCGACCCGACCCGGGTCGAGCCGATCGCGTTCCCGGAGGAAAGCTACACCGCGCATCTCGGCGACAATCCCGAGTGGGCGATGGACCGCTTGCGGATCGGCTACGAATCGATGGTCAGCCCGGCGACCACCTACGACTACCACGTCGCCGGGCGGCGGCTCGAAGTCCTCAAGGTCCAGGAGAAGTTTCTTCAAATCGATTCAACTTGTCAAGCACAGAATCACCTGATAAACTCCATTTTTGTAACATAACTCCCGTTTTATCAATAGAAGCCGATGCAGAAATAGCATTTCTTTGAGATATCTATACAAAATTATAAATATAAC
>JBGSBH010000188.1:0-4651 GCA_041730635.1 Cypionkella sp. | reverse complement strand
CTAATGAAACGTTTGTTAATGTTACTGCTGATGCTGGAAAGCAAATTAAAAGAGGATATGTAGTTGAATTTGTTGATGGTGTAGATGAAAGGACATGAGGCTGTGATAATCCCTAGACTGACGGTAATGGTACAGCTACCGCTCCCAGCCGCATTGCGTACGCTCAGCGTTTGAGTGACGCCATAGGAGCCATTGGCATAGAACCCCGATCCGTCCATGCCCGCATAGATGGACTCAGCGCCCGATGCGCCGGTATAGATGCGGACGATGCCCTTGGACGTGCTGCCACTACCGGAGTTGGTCATCTGGACTCGCAGCGCATTGCCCGCGTTGTAGTGGGATAGCGTGGTTCGATCTCCATGCCCCTGGTCTGGCTGACCATCCGCCGGAGCCGGTTGGAAAGCGCCTTGACCTGGGTGTAGTTCGCCACCCGCGCCTTGAGGCTCCTCGCCTTGCCGACATAGAGCACGTCGCCGCGCGCATCGAGCATCCGGTAAACGCCGGGGCGCGGCTTCAGCGTGCGGACGGTCTCGCGGATCGCCGCGCACCCCGCTTCGATATCGGGCTGCGCGCCGGCGCCCTTGACCGTGTAGGTCGCCCGCTCCTCGTGGAAGCGTTCCTGGCCGCGCGGATCGTAGGGAGAGCCTGCTTCGGTGCGCGACATGCGTCGCAGCTAAGTTTGATGAGAGGGAAAGAAAAGGGCTTGAGGGGCCTCAATCCCATCCTCGTCGGCCCGGACCTGATCCAGGCCTGTGCTTTCCTTCCAGCGTGGCGATCGAAGATCCAGCACCACCCCGGATCAAGTCCGAGGTGACGGCATTCCACGCACGACAATCTGGCCTCGGGCGCGCCAAGACCCTAGGCGCGGCGCCGTGCGATACGATGCGATCATCCTCGGCGGCGGCGCGGCGGGCCTGATGTGCGCCGCGGTCGCCGGCCGGCGCGGGCGGCGGGTGCTGGTGCTCGAGCGGGCGGAGAAGGTGGGGAAGAAGATCCTCATCTCGGGCGGCGGACGGTGCAATTTCACCAATCTCGGCGCCGGGCCGGCGAACTACCTCTCGGCCAACCCGCACTTCGCGAAGTCGGCGCTGGCGCGCTACACGCCGGGGGATTCCTGGCGCTGGTCGAGAGCCACGGCATCGCCTGGCACGAGAAGACGCTCGGCCAGCTGTTCTGCGACGGCTCGGCGCGCCAGATCGTCGAAATGCTGCTGGCCGAATGCGCGAGCGGAGGCGTGGAAATCCGGTGTGGAGCGGCGGTCGGCGAAGTCCGCCATGACGGGCGGTTCCGCATCGGCGAGGATACCGCTCCGGCGCTGGTGATCGCCACCGGCGGCCCGTCGATCCCCAAGATGGGCGCGACCGGGTTCGCCTACGACCTCGCGCGGGCCTTCGGGCTCAAGGTGGTCGAGCCGCGTCCGGCGCTGGTCCCGCTGACGCTCGGAGGCGAGGACGTGCTGTTCCGCGAGTTGTCGGGGGTGTCGGCGGAAGTGGTCGCCAGCGCGGGCAGGGCCGCCTTCCGCGAGGCGGCGCTGTTCACCCATCGCGGGCTGTCGGGGCCGGCGATCCTGCAGGTGTCGAGCTACTGGCGGCCGGGCGAGGCAGTGCGGATCGATTTTTTGCCGGATCGGGCGCCAGGCTGGCTCATCGCCGCCAAGGCATCCTCGCCCCGCGCGATCCTGCGGGGCCTGCTGCGCGGCGCGCTTCCCGAGCGGCTGGCGAACACCCTCGCGGACCGGCTCGGCGTAGATCATCTGAACCACGCTTCCGACAGTATCCTGCGGGGGGTCGAAGCGCGGCTCGGCGGGTGGACCTTTCATCCCACCGGCACCGAGGGCTACGCCAAGGCCGAAGTCACTCTCGGCGGCATTTCGACCGCTGAGCTTTCCTCGCGCACGATGGAGGCGCGGAAAGTGCCCGGCCTCTACGCGATCGGCGAGGCGGTCGACGTGACCGGCTGGCTGGGCGGCTACAACTTCCAGTGGGCGTGGGCGAGCGGCGTCGCCGCGGGCGAGGCGCTCTAGCTGCGGCGTCGTGGGGCGGCGGCGGGCCTTAGAACATCTTGCGCAGCTCGACCTCGACATAGCGCCCGACCGGGTCGATCAAGCCCGGCTGATAGCGCAGCGGCACGGCCCCCGCCTGGTCGGTCACCCGCTGGCGCGCGTCGAACAGGTTGTTGACGGCAAGTCCGAAGCGCGTGCCTTTCCAGATGCCCGGGCCGCCGTCGCCGGTGAGCCATTTCTGCTGCTCGAGGTTGACGAACACGCGCAGATTGAAAGTCGCCAACGCGCCGAACCGCAAGTCGCTCGATCCCGGCAGGCCGCTTCCCCGCACGGTCGTCGGCCCGCGATAGTTGGCGCTCACCCGGGTACCGATGCCCTTGTGGAACACCCCGCCTTCGAGCTGCAGCGTGTGCCGCGAGACCCCGCTTTCGCCGAGCGCCTCGCCCGCCAGCAGATCGAGCACCGGCCCCCCGCTTGCGATCTGCGCCCGGTTGGCGAGCTCGATCGAGTGATAGAGCGACAGGTTCCAACGGCCCTGGCCGTCGCTGCCGCCCATCATCGCCATCATCCCGCCACCGCGCGGGCCGCCACCCTGGCCGCCGGGGGCGCCACCGCCGCTGCGCCGCTCTGGCCCGGCCTGCTCCGGGCCGGTCGGCGCAGGTGCCGGGATCGCGCAAAGCCGCGTCCGCAGCTCCGCGAGCCGGCCTTCGTCGATGGTCCCGTCGGGCCGCTTCAGGCGCGCGGCGATCTCGGCCGGCAGCGCCGCTGCATCCGGCTGCGCACCTTCGACCCCGCAGGCAAGCGCGGCGCGCAGCGCGGCAAACTGCGCCGGGTCGAACCGCCGCGGCCCGCTGGCGAGATTCGGCGTGCCGTCGGCATTGCAAAACCGCGCGCGCAAGGCCGCGATGCGTGCCGGATCGATCTGCCCGTCGGGCCCCTTCAGCCGCTCGAGCATCGGCGCCGGCACCCCGGTGAGATCGGGCGTCTCGCCCGCCGGGGTGGCGCAGAAGCGCGTGCGCATCGCGTCAAACTGCGCCGGGTCGAAGCGCATCCCCCCGGGGGCGCCGGGCGCGGCGGCGGGGGGGCCGCCGGGCGCGGGGGCGGGCCCGCCCTGGGCCGGGCCCGGCGCGCCCGCTGCCGGCGCGCGCGGGCCGCCGCCGCCCTGCCCCTCCGGCGCGGGCTTGCCGACCCGCCCGAACAAGTTGAACCCGTAGCGAATGCGCGACGAGCGGCGCTCGGCAAAGGTCACCGGCCGGCGATCGACCGCCAGCAGCGTGCCGTCGGCCGCGCGCGTGACCCGGCCGGGAAACGCCGCCTCGACCGCCGGGGTGAGCAAGGGGAAGCTCTCGGTGGTGTCGTTGGAACGGTTGCGGAAATATTCGACCAGCACGTTGGCCCGCTCGAACAGATCGAGATCGTAGCTCACCGACAGCTTGAGGTCCCGCTGCGTCTCGGCCCGCAACGCGGGGTTGCCGCCGGTCGTCACGCTGGCGAGCACCGTGCGCCCGGTCGCGAAATCGTAGGTCGGCACGTTGACATCGACGATCCGCGGATTGCCGAGCTGGGCCAGCCCCGGGGCGACCTCGCGCACGAGGTAGCTGCCCTGCAGCGAGAGCCGCTCGGTCGGGCGCCAGGTCAGCCCACTGTTCCAGTCGGCGAGCGTGCCAAAGTCCGACAGATGGTCGACCCCGCCGCCGAGGTTGAGCGACAGGTCGCCGATCGCGTCCAGGAACCCTTCGCGGGTGCTGGCGAGCGGCACGCTGAGGCTGGCCCCGCCGTTGAGGTTGCCGCGGGTCAGCCGCGTGCTGAGCGCGGTGCGCGTGTCGCTGCTGACGATGCGGGTCCAGTCGTACCCGGCGTCGAGCGTCAGGCTGGCGTCCCCGGCGGGAAGCACGAAGAGCGAGCCGGCGAGCGTATTCTTCTGGCTCGCCGACCACACCCGGCTGAGCGCGCGCTCGCTGCCCGCGCCGGTCGCCACGTCGCGCCGGCTGTCGCTGTCGGTCCGATTGGCGTCGAGCGTCGCCGACAGCCGCCATTCGCCGAGGTTGCGGTTGTAGGCGCTGCCGAGCGAGTAGGTATCGGTGTCGGTGCGCCGCTCGATCGGCGCCAGGTCGACCGGATCGATCCCCGACAGCGAGCGCGTGACCACCCGGCCCACCTCGCCGTTGATCGTGAACTGCCCGCCCGCGCCCATCTCGCCGAGCCCCTGCGTCAGCGTGGCGTTGGCGGTGAGGCTGTCGCTGCGCGCCCGCAGCGTGCGGAAATCGGCGGGATCGAGGCCCGCGGCGCTAACCGCCGGCGCCGCCGGTTACATTATGAAAAGCCTGAAGGAAGACGAGATGCTTACGCATATTCGTCAGACGTTGTCAGGCTTCACTCCCATTAAGGATTTTTGTTTTTATAATTCTTCATCGTCTTGTGCCATTATGCTCACTGCACCTATTGTGTTTTTACAGCAAGCTAGAAGTAACCCAAATCTATCTCGTCCGTTTATTTTCCAATAGTCTATTGCTATATCAAGTAGCCAACCTTCAGGTATCAATCCATCAAAAAAAGGAAACAATACATTACTCCTGTAGGGTTCTTCTCGTTTAGGTAATGTAAGACTTATAGATTTGCTTTCTGAAAGCGATAAATATTTTTCATCAT
>JBGSBH010000187.1:0-4792 GCA_041730635.1 Cypionkella sp. | reverse complement strand
AGCGGCGGCCGTCGCGGTCCCAGCGCTCGTAGCTGAGCCGCTGGCGCAGCTGCTGGATGCGATCCTGCAGGATGTACACCTCGCGCTGGGACAGCCCGCCCCGGGCGTAGTCGTTGAACTGCCGGCGCAGGTTGTAGACCGAGCGGCGGAGCGCCTGGGCCTCGCGCTCCGAGATGCGATCGCGCCGATCGGTGCGCTCGACGCGGCGCTCGAGCTCTTCGATCTGGCGGGCGATCGCACGAACCCGCCCGTGATCGTACCGGCGGGCGTCATAGCGATCGTCGTAGCGATCGCGGCGATGCTGCCAGCGGTCGTCGTCGTCGTCGTGATCGCGATGCTCGTAGCGGTCGCGCCACCGATCGTCGCTCTGCGCGGTCGCGGGCGCGGCGGCCGCGAACGATGCGCTCGCGGCGAGCGTGGCGAGGAAAAGCCTGGTGGCAATACGCATGGGGTTGGCTCCGTTAGGTTCGATTGAGCGGCGCGTTCATATTTATGTCCGCCAATCTGAACGGAGCGGTAACTGCGCCGCCGGCATTCAGTCAGGAAACGCTCGCGCGGCGCAAGGCGGCGTCCTATGTAACGGCGATGGCCTGGCTCCTCCCGATCGCGATCGTCCTCGCCACCGTGCTGGCGATGGAGCTCGTCGCGTGGAGCAGCCACAAGTATGTCATGCACGGGTTCGGCTGGGCCTGGCACCGCGATCATCACGAACCGCACGACCACGCGCTCGAGAAGAACGACCTCTACGCGGTGGTCGGCGCGGCGCTCAGCATCGGCATGTTCGCCGCCGGCAGCCCGCTGGTGATGGGCGCGGCCGCCTGGTGGCCGGGCACCTGGATCGGGCTCGGCGTGCTGATCTACGGGATCATCTACACCCTGGTGCACGACGGCCTGGTTCACCAGCGCTGGTTCCGCTGGGTGCCCAAGCGCGGCTACGCCAAGCGGCTGGTGCAGGCGCACAAGCTGCACCACGCGACGGTCGGCAAGGAAGGCGGGGTGAGCTTCGGGTTCGTCTTCGCGCGCGATCCGGTCCGGCTGAAGGCGGAGCTTGCCGCGCAGCGCGCCGCCGGCATCGCCGTGCTGCGAGACGCGCACCTGGCGGGCGAGCGGGAGCTTCCGCCGGCGAACGCGGAATAACGCCAGGGAAACGCGAACGGGCTGACGGCCGGTGCGTTGTTCCCGCAAGCCATAGCGGGAGTGGCTGTGCGTGCCTTGCTTTGCGAATGCCGGACGGAAGTGCACGCCGCGTTTTCCGTCCGATCCACCCTGGAGGCATCAGACGACCAAGGGGGCGGGCTCGCGCGATCCCCCTTACCCGCGGGGGCTTCGCGTCCCCCCGTTATAAGTGTGAGCCCAGCGGTAGCTCACCCCGATGTCCTCGCCGGAGCGGCGCCCGCCGCGGGGCGTTCACCGGCCGTCGTGCACAGGGACGAGAGGTGAGGCGCCACACGCCCCCGGCACCCGTTGCGTCGCGGCCCTTAACCGATCTGGTTCTTTTTGTCAAGGAGTTTGGTTCTGAAGCCGGGCGGCGTGCCGCTGCACCAGCGCGATCATGTTGGGCACGCCCTGCGTGCGGCTGGAGCTGAGCTGGTTCTTGAGGTCGAACGGGGCGAGCGCTGCGGCGACATCCATCGCGGCGACTTCGGCCGCCGGCTTGTCCTGCACCGCGGCGATCACCAGCGCGACGATCCCCTTGGTGATCGCGGCGTTGCTGTCGGCCAGGAAGTGCAACCGTTCGGCATCGCCGGTGGGATAGACCCACACGCTCGCCGAGCAGCCCCGCACGAGCGTCGCGTCCGTCTTGAGCGGGGCGGGCATCGGCTCGAGCTCGCGGCCGAGCTCGATCAGCAGGCGGTAGCGGTCGTCGGCTTCGAGGAACGCGTATTCTTCGGCGATATCGGCAAGGTCGCGCATGGCGCGCCTGTAGGGCAGGGCCCGCTATCCTGCCAGCCCGCCAGGCCGGGTAAAGACGTAGTAGATCACATAGAACCAGCCGAAGAACTCCTGGATCGCGGCCCACAACACCGACTTGTGAAGCGACCACGAGATCGCGACCGCTATCGCGCTGCCGAGGCCGATGCCCGCCTGCGCCGCATTGTTGGCCGCGCTCACAGGTCGACCCCGCTTGCGATCGCTTCGAGCTTGCGGATGCGTTCCTTGAGATCGGACAGCTCGATCCGCGCGGCGCCCAGCGCGCTGCCGGTGTCCGCCTCGCGCTTCGCCGGCCCGCGTTCGAGCTCGCGCTCCTTGAGCGTCAGCCACCCCTGCCAGCCGCGCAACATGGCGAGGGTGACGATCGCGATCGCCGCGAGCGAGGTGGCGGCAAGGACGATCTGGCTGGTCACTTCACATCCTCCTTTGCTGGCGGGTTCAGCGGTCGCGCAGCGCTTCGATCTCGTCCGCCACGCGGCGGGTTTCCAGCGCCTGGGCGGTGTTGCCGTCGGTCGCGATCCGCTCGAGCACCTTGATCCGCTCGCGCAGTTGTTCGACCTCGCGCTCGATCGCCGGATCGCTCCGCTGCGGGGCGCTTTCGTTGCCCTCGCTGTCGGTCACGATCCCGTGGCGGGCGCGGTACTTGGCCTTGATAATCTCGGTCACGCTGACGATCGCGACGATGATCACCGCCGCAGTCCAGAAGCTCATTGGACGTTCTCCTTGCCGTCGCGCAGGCGTTCGATCTCGTGCGTCAGGCTGTAGCCGCGGTCGGTGACGATGCGCTCGACGTTGCCGAGCCGATCCTTGAGCGAGCCGAGCTCCGCGCGCAGTTGCGCGTTTTCCTGGCTGAGCAGCTTGACCCGCTCGACCGCCTCGTCGTTCTTCTGCGGGTAGATGGCCTTGCCCCAGCTGTTCTCGAGCGGGTAGCCGTGGCGCACGCGCAGCCACGTGTTGATCACCCAGGCGATCGACATGCTGACCACGCCCACGCCGAACACCGGCGCCATCCAGCTCGCGGTAACGGGATCCATCAGGCGCGCTCCTTCATCAGGCTGTCGAGCGAGACCCCGGCGCCTTCGTCGACCCGCCGCTGGTCGCGCAGCGCCTCGATCTGGGTGGCGACGTCGTAGCCCTTGTCGGTGACGATCCGTTCGAGCACGCGGACGCGGTCCTCGAGCGCGGTGACCCGGCTGGCGTACTGTGCCGCCTTCTCGGCGGTCGCGTCGGCGGTAGTGCTGACCTGCATCTGGGCAATCTTCTGCTGATGCCGCGTCCAGATGGCGACCATCGGGATCATCAGCGCGACGATGGGGATCAAAAGCGCGATCGTGCCTTCCATGGGTTACGTTCCTCCCTGCGTGTTGGGTCTAGCGCAGCCGCTCGATCTCGGCGGACAGGCGCGGATTGCTGGTGACGTAGTACGTCTCGACTTCGGCGAGCCGCCGGTCGATGTCCTTCATCTTGCCGCGGATCTCGCGCGCGGTGCGCTTCGGGCTCTGCCGCACTCGCTGCCAGTAGCGCGATTCGTCCTGGTCGACGTAGAGATGCGCCGGCTTCTTGTTGAGCAGTATCCCGGCGATGAAATAGGCCGGCAGCAGGATCGGCGCGACCGTGATCAGCAGCAGGACGAAGGCGAGGCGGACCCACAGGACGTTCACCCCGGTGTAGTCGGCGATGCCCGAGCAGACCCCCATCAGCTTGGCGTTCTGCTTGTCGCGATAGAGCGTGGTGCGCGGGGTGTTCATTTCTTGCCTCCCTTGGTCTCGGCCAGCAGCCGGTCCAGCTCGCGCAGCGGCGCGTTGTCGGCCTCGCGGTCGTGCATCAGGCGGGCGGGCCGGAAATCGTCGTGATCGCTGGCGACCAGCCGCTCGACCGTGTCCATCCGCGCATCGAGCCGCTTGGCGAGGTTGTAGAGTTCGTCGAGCAGCGCCTCGTCGTCGGTGGTGATGGTCGCCGCCGTCTTCCATTTGGTGATGTAGTGCATCACGATCCACGGCAGCGCGACGCAGATGATCAGCGCTATGGTTACCTCTTCCACCGTCACTTCCCCTTGGTCTGGTCGTCGCCGGCATCGTCGATGCCCAGCGCGCGCTTCATTTCGGCGAGCTCGTCGTCGATCTGGTCCTGCCCCGCGAGCGCGGCGATCTCGTCGGCGAGGCTCGGCTTGGCGGTGCCGTCGGCGATCGACAGCGCGTCGGCGCGGCCTTCGGCGTAGTCGACCCGCCGCTCGAGCTGGTCGAAGCGGGCGAGCGCCTCGTCGGTCCGCTCGTTGGTCAGCAGGCTGCGCAGCTTGACGCGGTTCTCGGCGCTCTCGAGCCGGGCGGCGATCGCGGTTTGCCGGCTGCGCGCCTCGCGCAGGCGCACCTGCAGCTTCTCGATATCCTGCTCGTAGGCGCGCAGCGCGTCGTCGAGCACCGCGATTTCCTGCTTCAGTTGCTCGGCCATGTCGACCGCCTTCTTCTTTTCGATCAGCGCGGCGCGGGCGAGATCCTCGCGGTCCTTGGAGAGCGCGAGCTGGGCCTTGTCCGCCCAGTCCGCCTGCAACCGCTCGAGCTTGACCGTGTGGCGGTGCATCTCCTTCTGGTCGGCGATGGTCCGCGCGGCGCTCGCGCGCACTTCGACCAGGGTTTCCTCCATCTCGAGGATGATCATCCGGATCATCTTGGCGGGGTCGTCCGCCTTGTCGAGCATGTCGTTGAAATTGGCCGCGATGATGTCCCGGGTGCGGCTGAAGATACCCATGAAGGCGACTCCGTAGTTGGCGATGTCGCGCATTTCGCGCGGGGCCTGGGTGGGGGTGGGGCTGCGGCGCAGGCGCTCGACCTCGGCGTCGAGCCGCGCGGCCCGCGCCGCGCGG
>JBGSBH010000186.1:0-4816 GCA_041730635.1 Cypionkella sp. | reverse complement strand
GTGTTGGTTCCGTAGCCGTCGACGACACCGACGCTCAGGGGCTGGTCGGTCGAGCCGCAGACCTCCGAGATGTCGATGAACTGGTCGACGGATCCGACCGATCCGGCTCCGGGAACGCGCGGCCCGGCGTGGCTCGCGCGGATGCGCGCGGTCAGCCGGCGGATGTCGCCGAGCGCGCCGAAATCGAGGCTGCGGCGCCAGACGAATGGGCGGATCGAGGCGAGAAACCGCTCGCCCGCGGCGATATCGCCGGCCGCCGCGCGCGCCTTGATAAACGCCGCCCGTTCCCACGCCAGCGCCGAGCTTTCGTAGTGGCTGAGCGCGCCCTCGAGCGAAATCGCCGGCGGGCTGACCTCGCTCGCCGGCCGCAGCCGCAGGTCGACCCGGAACACATAGCCTTCGGCGGTCACCTCGCTCAGCAGCCGCACCGCCTCGCGCACGTAGCGCTGCGCGACCTCGGAAGGTTCGTCGCGCTCCCGCCGGGGCAGCGGCGCGGGATCGTAGAGCACGATCGGATCGATGTCGGAGCTGTAATTGAGTTCGCGCGCCCCGTGCTTGCCGAGCGCGAGCGCGATCAGCCCGGCGGGCGCCGCGCCGGGCACCCGCCGCGCCACCGCCGCGGCCAGCGCGGCGTGGAGCGCGCGGTCGGCGAACGCGGACAGCTCGCCGGTCACCCGCTCGAGCGAAAAAGCGCCGGCGAGGTCGCCGATCGCCAGCACAGTCGCCAGCGCGAGCCGTTCGCGCCGCAGCGCCGCACCGACGTCGGCCGCGCCGGCCCCGGCGGCCTTCGCGCGCGCCAGCGCGGCCTCGCCGCCGCCGGTGGCGAGCAGTTCGGCGAGCTCCTCCTGGCGCTCGAGCGCGCGAGCGAGGAACGGGCTGTGCGCCCGCGCGCGCGCCAGTGCCGCTTGCCAGTCCGCCGCCATCGCCGGCGTCCTGCCCGCAGCGTGCGCCCGGCGCAAGCGCGCGGGGTTGCCCCATGGCCCCCGCTTTGCGACAAGCGCGGCGAGGCCGTTTATCGAGGACCGTCATGCACCTGCGCACCCTCTCCGCCGCTCTTCCCGCGCTCTCGCTCGTCGCCTGCGCGACTTCCGACGCGGGCAGCCCTGCCGGTCAGCCGGCGGCGGTCGAGGTGCCGGCGGTTCCGCCGGGCAAGCTGTCGGAGACGACGCTGCGAACCGTGATCGAACGGCTCTCGTCGGACGAGTTCGAAGGCCGCGCGCCCGGCACCGCCGGCGAGACCGCGACCGTCGCCTACCTGATCGAGCAGTTCCAGCGGGCCGGCCTCAAGCCCGGCAACAACGGCAGCTGGGTCCAGCAGGTGCCGCTGGTGGAGATCACCGGGAAGGACTACGCCCCGCTCGCGATCACCGGGCGCGAAGGTTCGCGGCAGACGTTCGCCTATGGCAGCGACTGGGTCGGCGCGACTTATCGCGAGACCTCGGCGGTCGACTTATCGAATAGCGAGCTGGTCTTCGTCGGCCACGGCATCGTCGCGCCCGAGAAAGGCTGGAACGACTATGCCGGGGTCGACATGAAGGGGAAGACCGCGGTCATCCTCGTCAACGATCCCGACTACGAGGCGAGCGGGCTCGGCGGCCCGTTCAACGGGCGGGCGATGACCTACTACGGCCGCTGGACCTACAAGTTCGAAGAGGCCGCCAAACAGGGCGCCGCGGCCGCGCTGATCGTCCACGACACCTTCCCCGCCGCCTACGGCTGGAACGTCGTGGAAAGCTCGTGGTCTGGCCCCCAGGTCTACGCCCAGGGGGCCGACCGCGGCGCGAGCCAGACGCTGGTCAACGGCTGGGTCCAGAAGGAGGTCGCCGCGAAGATGGTCGCTGCCGGTGGGCAGGATCTCGCCCGGCTGTCGGCGGCGGCGAAGCTCAAGGGTTTCAGGCCGGTCCCACTGGGGGTGACCGCCTCCACCCGCTTCGCGAACGATATCCGCACCTTTCAGTCGCAGAACGTGATAGGCCTGCTCGAAGGCACGCAGGCGAAGGACGAATACGTCCTCTACACCGCGCACTGGGACCATCTCGGGCGCTGCAAGCCCGACGCCACCGGCGACGACATCTGCAACGGCGCGGTCGACAACGCCACCGGCACCGCCGCGCTGGTCGCGCTGGCGCAGGCCAACGTAAAGGCCGGTCCCACTCGCCGCAGCCAGGTGTTCCTCGCCGTGACCGCGGAGGAATCGGGCCTGCTCGGCAGCGAATACTACGCCGCCAACCCGGTTTTCCCGCTGACCCGGACCGTCGGGGGCGTGAACATGGACGGGCTGCTCGCCACCGGCCGCTCGAACGACGTGACGATCGTCGGTGGCGGCAAGAGCGAGCTCGATCGGTACCTCGACTGGGCGCTCGCCGCCGAAGGGCGCAGCGGCACCCCCGAGCCTACCCCGGAGAAGGGCTTCTACTACCGCTCGGATCACTTCAGCCTGGCCAAGCGCGGGGTGCCGATGCTCTATCTCGACGCCGGGGAGGACCTCGAACACGGCGGCGTCGCCGCCGGCAAGGCGGCGGCGAAGGATTACGAGGAGAACCGCTATCACCAGCCGTCGGACGAATACGACGCCGGCTGGGACCTCTCTGGGCTGATGCAGCAGCTTCAGCTCTATTACCGGATCGGCCGCAGCATGGCGACGGCGCGCGGCTGGCCGAACTGGCTCCCCGGCGACGAGTTCCGCAAGACCCGCGACGACAGCTGCCAGGCCGCTGCCGCCGGCTGCTGAGCGATGCCTCCCGAATGGGCGCCGCAGCGCTGGCTGTGGATCGGTTTTCCGCACCTCGCCGACGAGTGGCCGGGCTATTTCGCCCGCGCGCAGGAGCAGATCGCCGCATTCGCCAATGCGGTCGCCGAAAGCGGGCTGGAAGTCCGCCTGCTCGTCCGCGACGCGGCCAACGAGGCGCGCGCGAGGAGCCTTGTGTCGGCGGCGGTCGTGCTCGAGCGGCATACGTTTGGCGACATCTGGCTGCGCGATACCGGACCGCTGGTGCGCGCCGACGGGTCGGCGCTGCGCTGCCGCTTCAACGGCTGGGGGGGCAAATACCTGATGGAAGGGGACCAGACGATCGGCGCCGAACTGGCACGCGATACGGGCCTACCGGTCGTGGAGAGCGACTGGGTGCTCGAAGGCGGCGCGATCGATACCGACGGCACCGGAACGGTGCTGACCACCGAGCAGTGCCTGCTCCACCCCAACCGCAATCCCGACCTGTCGCGCAGCGAGATCGAGGCCCGGCTGAGGCGCGATCTCGGGTTCGACCGCGTCGTCTGGCTGGGCGAAGGGCTGGTCAACGACCACACCGACGGACATGTCGACAACCTCGCCCGGTTCGTCGCGCGCGGGACGGTCGCCCTGCCCCGCGCGACCGGCGAGGGCGACCCCAATGCTGCGATCTACGCCGATGCCAACGCGCGGCTGACCGCCGCGGGGCTCACGGTACGCGAGATCCCCTCGCCGGGACTCATCACCCGCGGCGATATCGTCGAGCCGGCGAGCTACGCCAACTTCGCGATCACCACCAGGCTGGTGGTCGTGCCGACCTTCGGCTCGGTGCACGACGCCGACGGGGCGGCCGCCATCGCCGAGCTGTTCCCTGACCGTGCCACCATCGGCCTTCCCGCCGACGCGGTGCTCGCCGGCGGCGGCGGCTTCCATTGCGCGAGCCAGCAGATGCCCGCGTTAACCCCGGGTTAGCACTTCGGGCGCAGCTTCCCGCCCATGGCCCGCGCCGCCGCCCTCTTCCTGACCGCCGAGTCGCCGGCATGGGAAGTCGCCCGCTTCGCCATCGCCACCGCCTGCCCGCTGGCGCTGATCCTCGCCGGCCGCGCGCTGCCTTTCTGAGCTAGCGCAAGTCCGGCGGGGTCGCCTCGCCCCTGAGCATCGCCAGAGCCTCACCGAGCGGCATGACCTTCTGATGCTCGGCGCCGAGGGTGCGCAGGGCGATGGTGCCCTCGTCCGCCTCGCGCTTACCGACCACCAGCAGGTGCGGGATTTTGGCGAGGCTGTGCTCGCGAACTTTGTAGTTGATCTTCTCGTTCCTGAGGTCGGTTTCGACCCGGATGCCCGCGGCTTCCAGCTGCCGCGCGACGTCGCGTGCGTAGCCGTCGGCGTCGGAAACGATCGTCGCCACCACCGCCTGCACCGGGGCCAGCCAGAGCGGTAGCTTGCCGGCGTAGTGCTCGATCAGGATGCCGATGAAGCGCTCGAAAGTGCCGAGGACAGCCCGGTGGAGCATCACCGGACGATGCCGTTCGCCGTCTTCGCCGATGTAGCTCGCGTCGAGCCGTTCGGGCAGCACGCGGTCGGACTGGATCGTGCCGACCTGCCAGGTGCGGCCGATCGCGTCGGTCAGGTGGAATTCGAGCTTGGGGGCGTAGAACGCGCCCTCGCCCGGCAGCTCCTCCCACCCGAACTCCTCCGTGGCGCGGCCCGACGCGCGCACCGCCTCGCGCAGCTCCTCCTCCGCCTGGTCCCACATCGCATCCGAGCCGAACCGCTTCTCGGGGCGCAGCGCGAGCTTGATCGCGTAGTGGTCGAACCCGAGGTCGCGGTAGACGCTGTCGAGCAGGTCGCAGAAGTCGCGCACCTCGCCCACCAGCTGGTCCTCGCGCACGAAGATGTGCGCGTCGTCCTGGGTGAACTGGCGCACCCGCATGATCCCGTGCAGCGCGCCATGCGGCTCGTTGCGGTGGCAGCAGCCAAACTCGGCCATGCGGATCGGCATGTCACGATATGATTTGATGCCCTGCTTGAAGATTTGAACGTGGGCCGGGCAATTCATCGGTTTCAGGGCCAGAAGGTTGTCGAAGG
>JBGSBH010000185.1:0-4843 GCA_041730635.1 Cypionkella sp. | reverse complement strand
GCGTGATGCGCACACAGGCGGTAGCAGCTCGGCCGCCGCCAGCCGCTCGACCGCGGCGTGGACCGCCGGGTCGAGCCGGAGCGCGAACGCCTTCTTCTGCGGCGAGGCCATGGCCCACGCCCTACTGGTACAGCGTTCCGGCGTTGACCACCGGCTGCGCCTCGCGCTCGCCGCACAGCACGACCATCAGGTTGGAGACCATCGTCGCCCGGCGCTCGTCGTCCAGTTCGACGATGCCGTCGGTCGACAGCTTGGTCAGCGCCATCTCGACCATGCTGACCGCGCCCATCACCAGCTTGGCGCGCGCGGCGATCACCGCCTCGGCCTGCTGCCGGCGGAGCATCGCCCCGGCGATCTCGGGCGCGTAGGCGAGGTGGGTGAGCCCGGCCTCGTCGACCACGATCCCCGCCACCCGCAGCCGGTCGTTGAGCTCGGCCTGGAGCTCGCCGTTGACCACGTCGGGGCTGCCGCGAAGGGTCGTCTCCTCTTCCTCGAGGTCGTCGTACGGACGGCGCGCGCCGACGGTGCGCAGGCCCGCCTCGATCTGGATCTCGACGAAGGTCTTGTAGTCGTCGACGTCGAACACCGCCTGGGCGCTGTCGGCCACGCGCCAGACGACGTTGCAGGCGATCTCGATCGGATTGCCCTTGAGGTCGTTGATCTTGACCCGGTCGGAATGGACGTTGTGCGCCCGCACCGAAATCCGCTTGCGCCCCATCCACGGCCACACCCACCGCAGCCCTTCGGTGCGATCGGTCCCGCGGTACGCGCCGAACAGGGTGACGACCGCGGCTTGATTGGGCTGGATCATGTAGAAGCCGGCCAGGGCGACCAGCGACAGCGTGAGCAGCCCCAGCGCCACGAAGACCTCCGGCCCCGCCCCCGCCTGGTCCGCCCTGGCGAGCGAGACGAATACCGCGAACCGCCACCCCGCGAGCGCCAGCAGCGCCAGCGAGACGACGAGCATCGCATAGCCGTTGAACGTGCGCGCCGGCCGCTCGCGGCTGACGTTCATCCCCTTCGGTTCGACCGACATGACGAATCACTCCCTATCAAAGTGATATCACTTTTATAGCATCGGCGCGGAAGATCAAGCGTGGCTGCGGATCGCTTCGACAAAGGCGTCGCCGTAGGCCTCGAGCTTGCGGGCGCCGACCCCCTGGATCTCGCCGAGCGCGCGGCGGGTGGTCGGCTTCAGCGCCGCCATCTCGCGCAAGGTCGCGTCGTGGAAGATGACGTAAGGCGGAAGGCCGGCGGCGCGGGCGAGCTCGCGGCGCACTTCGCGCAAACGCTCGAACAGCGGATCGCCGACGGGGTTGGCTTCCCCGCCGCGCCGGCGGCGCGAGCGCGAGCGCTCGGGCGGCACGACGATCTCGACCCGGGCCTCGCCCCTGAGGATCGCCCGCGCCGCGCCGCCCAGCTGCAGCCCGCCATGCTCGGTCGCGGTGAGCGAGCCGCGCGCCTGTAACGCCCGGGCGAGCGGCGGCAGCAGCCGCGCCTCGTCCGGCCCGACAATGCCGAACACCCCCAGCGAATCGTGCCCGCGCTGGATCACCCGCTCGTCGGCCACCCCGGTGAGCACTTTCTGCAAGTGCCCGAGGCCGAAGCTCTGGCCGGTGCGGTACGCGGCCGAGAGCAGCTTGCGCGCGAGCTCGGTGGCATCGATCACCCCGGGGGCATCGAGGCAGTTGTCGCAGTTGCCGCAAGCCGGCGGCGGGTTCTCGCCGAAGTGCCGGAGCAGCACCGCACGGCGGCACCCGGGGGTCTCGACCAGACCGGCGAGCGCATCGAGCCGGGCGCGCTCGGCGGCGCGGCGCGCCTCGGGCACCTCCGACAGGCGCTGGCGCGCGGTCGCGAAGTCGCTCGCCGTCCACAGCATCACCGCCTGCGCCGGATCGCCGTCGCGCCCGGCGCGCCCGGTCTCCTGATAATAGGCCTCGATCGACTTGGGCATCCCGGCATGGGCGACGAAGCGCACGTCGGGCTTGTCGATCCCCATGCCGAACGCGACCGTGGCAACGATTACCATGTCTTCGGAGCCGACGAAGGCCGCCTGGTTGCCCGCCCGCACGGCGGGATCGAGCCCGGCGTGGTACGGCAGCACCTCGCGTCCGCTCGCCCGGGCGAGCTGCTGGCTCAGCTTCTCGACCAGCGCGCGGGTCGGCGCGTAGACGATCCCGGGGCCGGGCTCGGCGGCCATCAGCTCGGCGATCTGGCGGGCGGCGTTGTCGCGGTGGGCCACGCGATAGCGGATGTTCGGCCGGTCGAACCCGGCGACGATCATCCCTTCTTCGGGAATGCCGAGCTGGGCGAGGATGTCGGCCCGGGTGTGCGCGTCGGCGGTGGCGGTGAGTGCCAGCCGCGGGACGCGCGGGAATGCGTCGAGCAGCGGGCGCAGCAGGCGATAGTCGGGGCGGAAGTCGTGCCCCCACTCCGACACGCAATGCGCCTCGTCGATCGCGAACAGCGCGATCGGGGCGCTTGCCAGCAGCTCGCGAAAACCCGGCTGGCTGGCGCGCTCGGGGGCGACGTAGAGCAGATCGAGCGTGCCGGCACGGAACGCATCGACCGTCTCGCGCCAGTCGGCATCGGCGCTGGTCAGGGTTGCCGCTGCGATCCCGTTCGCCCGCGCGGCGCGCAACTGGTCGTGCATCAGCGCGATCAGCGGGCTCACCACCACGCAGGTGCCGGGCAGCAACGTCGCGGGAAGCTGATAGGTCAGCGACTTGCCGGCCCCGGTCGGCATCACCGCCAGCGTCGACCGCCCGGCAAGCACCCGCTCGATCACCTGCGGTTGGACCCCGCGGAAGTCGTCGAACCCGAACACTTCGCGCAGCCGCGCGCGAGCGGCGCCGAGCTCGGGCGGGGAAGGTGCGACCGTCGCCATGCGCGCGGCCTTGGCATAGCCGGGAGCGAGATGAAATCGCCCGCCAGCCGAAAGCGGACGATTGCGGCACGATTGTGGCGGCGGTAAAGCGGGCAGGCGGCGCCGCCCCTCCCCTCCTGCGGCGCACGAAGGAGAACGCCATGAAGAACTTCGCCCCCGCCCGCGCCCTCGCCCCCGTGCTGCTGCTCGGCGCGCTGGCCGCCTGCGGCGACACCGACGATGCCTCGACCGCGGCCGAGGCCGATACGGTCGAGATGCCGGCCGACGAGGCGATGACCGGGGTCGAGGCGACGCCGGTCGCCGATCCCAACGCCAACGCCACCGCGACCGCGACGGCGGCCGCCGCGCCCGAAGCGACCGAGGACGCCACCGCCGAGCAGGCCGGCGAGGACGCGGCCGATGTCGCCGCCCGCGCGCAGGAAGCGGCCGCGACCGCCGAGGAAGCGACCCGCACCGAGTAACCCCGCCCCGAGGCGGCGAAGGCGGGCGGGTCGCTGCGGCGATTCGCCCGCTTTTCCTTTTTCGCGAGCACGGTATGGCAGCATCATGCGCCGGCTCGCTGCCATCCCCCTAGCGTTCCTCGTCGCCTGCGGGCCGAGCGAGAACGACCCGGGCCCGGGCGGGGTGACCGTCGGCGAGGCGCGGGCGCTCGACGAGGCGGCCGAGATGCTCGAGGCGCGCCGCCGGCCGGCCCCCGCGGCGGCCGCCAGCGCAACGGGGGAGGGCGTGAAACAATGAACGGTATGGATCCCGAGCTGTTCGAGCAGTTCGTCGAGCAACTCGAACGCTACGTGCGCGAGCGGCTGATCCCGGCCGAACGCGAGGTGATCGAGGCCGACCGCGTGCCCGAGGCGATCGTCCAGGAAATGCGCGACATGGGCCTGTTCGGGCTGACCGTGCCCGAGGAATACGGGGGCGCGGGCCTCAGCACCGCGCAATACGCCCGGGTGGTCAAGACGATGGCCTACGCCGCGCCCGCCTATCGCTCGATTTTCTCGATCAACGTCGGCATGTTCAACAGCGCGATCAAGAACGGCGGCACCGAGGCGCAGAAGGCCGAATGGTGGCCGCGGATCGCCGCGGGCGAAATCGCCTGCTTCGGCCTGACCGAGCCGGGCTCAGGCAGCGACAGCGCCGCGATGGCGACCACCGCGCGGCCCGATCCCGATGGCAACGGGTGGATCCTCAACGGCACCAAGTGCTACATCACCAACGCGCCGCATGCGAGCGTGGGCCTGATCATGGCGCGCACCGAGAAGGAGTCGCTGCCCAAGAACGCGCACGTTTCCGCCTTCATCGTGCCGATGGACACCCCCGGGGTCACCGTCGGCAGCCCCGACCACAAGATGGGCCAGGCGGGCAGCCACATCGCCGACGTGATCCTGGAGGACGTGCACGTGCCGGGCGAGGCGCTGCTCGGCGGGGAGACCGGCAAGGGCTTCGTGTTCGCGATGAAGAGCCTCGACAACGGGCGCATCTCGGTCGGCGCCGCGGCGACCGGCTACGCCCGCCGGGCGCTCGATTCGGCGCTGCGTTATGCCACCGAGAGGAAGGCGTTCGGCGAGCCGATCGCCAACTTCCAGCTCATCCAGCAGATGCTCGCCGAAAGCGAGACCGAAATCTACGCCGCCGAGTGCATGATGACCGACGTCACCGCCCGCGCCGACCAGGGCGAAAACATCCTGCGCAAGGCCGCCGCGTTCAAAGTCTTCGCATCCGAGATGTGCGGCTGGGTGGTCGACCGGGTGGTGCAGATCTACGGCGGTGCCGGCTACCTCGCCGAATACGATGCGGAGCGGTTCTTCCGCGATGCGCGCATCTACCGCATTTACGAAGGCACGACGCAGATCCTGCAGCTGCAGATCGCCAAGCACATGCTGCGTGAATGGGCGGCGCAGGCGTGAGGCATGTATAACCTGCTCGACGGGCTGACCGTTATCGAGGCGTCGTCGTTCG
>JBGSBH010000184.1:0-4855 GCA_041730635.1 Cypionkella sp. | reverse complement strand
GGCCGCGTGTGCCCCTGATAGACGACCCCGCAGACCGACTTGGGGAAGGCCTTGTGGCGCATGCGGTTGAGCACGACCTGCGCCACCGCCCGGCGGCCGGCCATGGGCTCGAAGCCCGCCTCGTAATAGACGGCCTGGGTGAGGCAGCGCAGCGCGGTGTCCCCCCAGCGCGAGGTCGCATCCGGAAGGAGGAACGGCGCGGCCGCGCCTGCCGGGCCGGCGGCGAAGGGCAGTTGCCGGTTGCGCTGAAGCGCGAGCGAGCCGGTCGCCAGCGGCCGCGCGGCAGGGGTCGCCGCGAGCATGGCCTTGCGGGTCTCAGCACCGGGCCGGACGCGCTCGGCGCGCTCGATCACCTCGCGCTCCGCCAGGGGGTCGAGCGCCGACAGGGCCGGCGACATCGCGAACACCGCCGTCGCGCTGGCGGCGCCCGCCACGAAGCCGCCGCTCGAGCGCAGGAGCTGGCGCAGGCGGTCGAGCACGGTCATGCGCTTCCCAGCCCGGCGCGATCGAGGATTTGGGCCTTGGGGCCATCGGCGATGATGCGGCCCTGCTCGATCACGATCAGCCGATCGACCAGCGCGAGAAGCGCGGCGCGGTGGGTCGAGACGACCAGCGTCTGCCGCGGCGCGAGAGCCCCGCGCAGCCGCTCGACGAACAGCAGCTCGGACTGCGTGTCCATCGCCCCGGTCGGCTCGTCGAGGAACAGGAGCTTGCATGGCTCCACCAGCGCCCGGGCGAGCAGCAGGAAGCTGCGCTGGCCGCCCGACAGGCGGCTGCCGCGTTCGCCAACGTCGAGGTCGAGGCCGAGCGCGTCGCGTCCGATGAAGGTGTCCGCGCCCGAGCCGGCGAGCGCGGCAGCGAGGTTATCGTGGCCGCCGTCGCCGGCCCCGAGCAGCAGGTTTTCGCGGACCGTGCCGTTGAACAGTTCCGAATCCTGCCCGACGTAGCGCAACTCGCGGCGCAGATGATGCGGGCTGTACTGGCGGCTGTCGAACCCGTCGATCGCGTAGCTGCCGTTGCCCGGCCGGTAGAGGCCGCACAGCACCCGGCCGAGGGTCGACTTGCCCGAGGCGACGCGCCCGATCAGCCCGATCCGTTCCCCTGGGTTTATAGTCAGGTCGATGCCGGACAGCGCGTCGGTGCCGGCGTCCGGGTAGCGGAAATCGACATGGTCGAGCTGCAGGACACCCGCGCCGATGCGCGGGGGCGCGGTCTGGCTGCCCAGGCTTCGTTCATCGGGCTGCTCGACGAGCTTCTGCAGGCTGTCGAGCGTGGCGAAAGCCTGGCGCCCGCGCGTGATCAGGAAAGCCAGTTGCCCGACCGGCGCCAGCGAGCGGCCGGCCAGCATGACGATCGCGATGATCCCGCCCATCGAGATGGTCCCCGCGGTGAACAGGTAGAAACCGCCGAGAACCAGGCCGACGTTGGTCGCCTGCTGGCAGAAGCTGGCGAGATTGACCGCCGTTGCGGTGCGCCGGCGCAACCGTTCCTGGGTCAGCGCGCTGGTGGCCGCGTACCGCTGCCAGCGGCCCAGCATGCGGCCTTCGCCGCCGCAGGCCTTGATCGTCTCCAGCCCGCCGATCGCTTCGACCAGCGCGCTTTGCTGAAGGCTCGCGTCCGCCTGCGCGTCGGCCACCACTCGCCCGATCGAACGCTGGAGAAGGAACCCGGCGGCGCCCATCGCCACCGCTGCCGCGAGCGGGATCAGCACCAGCCAGCCGCCGATGTAGGTGATCATGCCCAGGAACAGGAACAGGAACAGCAGGTCGACCACCAGCACGACCATCGTCGAGGCGAAGAAGTCGCGCACCTGCTCGTACTCGGATACCCGGTGGGCGAGCGCGCCCGTGCTGCCCCGCCGCAGCTCGAGCGGCAGGTTGAGGATCTTGTCGAAAACCTTTTGCGACAGTCGCGCATCGAGCGAGCGGCCGAGTTCGTCGACCAGGCGGGTCCGCGCGAGGCGCAGGACGAAGTCGAACGCGATCGCGAGAGCGACGCCGATCGCGAGCACCCACAGGCTCGCCTCGGCACGATTGGGAATGATCCGATCGTACACGTTCATCGTGAACAGCGGCAGCGCGAAGGCCATCATGTTGATACCGAGCGCGGCGACCAGCACGTAGGCGAACTGCGGCCTGACCTTGCGGACCTCGCTCCAGAACCAGTGCTCGGGGCCGGCCTGGTCCCACGGGCGCTCGGCCTCGCGCTCGGCCGCGGAAACCGCCTCGACGACCACCCCGTCGCCGGTGTGGATGCCGTCGAGGTCCGCCAGCGGCAGACGCGTGCGGCGCGCGGCGAAGGGCAATTCCACTTCGCCCTGGTCGCCGTCGATCGAGTGGAGCACGAGAGCCCGCCCTCCTTCGAGGGTGAGGATCGCCGGCAGCTCGTCCGCCCGCCACCGCCGTGCGGGCTTGCGCTGGGTCCGCGCGCGCAGGCCCACCCGGGTCAGCGCCTCGCCGATCTGGTCGGGCGGCAGCCTGCCGTGCTCGTCGAGCGGAAGGCCCGCCCGCAGCGAGGCTTCGGGCGGGGCGCGCTCGAAGCGCGCCGCGAACGAGGCCACGCAGGCCATCACCTCGTCGCCGCGGGCGGGCTCGCTATACCAAGCCTGGAATGACACGCCGGTCTTCTCCTTGCTGGCGAACCGTCAGTAGATCGGCTCTTCGGGCCCCTCGACGCCGGCGAGATCCTCGCCCCGGGCAGCCTGCTGGTCGTCGCGCAGCGCCGGGCGGACCTTGAAGCGGTCCCGCTCGCCCGCGGTCGCCGCCGCGGGCGGGGCGACGCCCACCGCCTCGAGCAGCCGGCTGGCCGCGGCGAGGATCTTGTATTCGGCGAACAGCCGCGCGAAGCGGGCCGTCTCGGTGCGCACCTGCACGTTCTGCCGGGTGTGCTGCGCATCGAGCACATCGAGCAGCGATCGCCGGCCGACATTGAACTGCTCCCGGTAGGAGACGAGCAGGTCGTCAGAGATTTCGCTCTGCCGCTCCGTCTGCTCGAGCAGCTCGGCCTGGCTCTGCGAGGCGCTCCAGGCGACCCGCATGTCCTCTTCCGCCTCGCGCGTCATCTGTTCGAGCCGGTAGCGCGCCTCGCTCTCGCGCTTGCGCGCCTCGTTCACGCGCGCCTGGTTGATGCCGCCGCTGAAGACATTCCAGCGCATCACCGCGCCCGCGTTGAGGTCGGTCGACCGGCCGCGGAACCCGTCGATGTCGTCGCCCGCGCGGGCTCGGGCTTCCAGCGATATCGTGGGCAGGAGGTCCGCCTGCGCCTTGCGCACGAGCGCGTACGCGGCGTCTAGATCGGCCTGGGCCTCGCGAATGCGAGGGTTTGCGCTCCGCGCGAGGTCGACCGCTTCGGCCAGCGTGGCCGGCAACTGCGCGGACACCGCGGGGGGCATCGTCGCCGACGGATCGATGTCGAGCCCGGTGAGCGTGCGAAAGACGCTGGCGGTGTCGGTGAGGTCCTGGCGGGCTTCGGTCAGCCGGCCGCGCGCCGCCTGCAGCCGTTCTTCGGCCTGCTGCTGATCGGCGATGCTGATCGAGCCGTTGCGCACCCCTTCGGCCAGATCGGTCGCGAGCTTTTCGTGGAAGGCCACGTTGTCGTCGGCAACGGCGACGACCCGCTGCTGCAGGAGATAGTCGAGATAGTGCCGCGCGACCTGGAGCGCGACGAATTGCGAACGCTCCAGGACCCTGAACGCGGCGCCGTCCGTCCTCGCCGCCTGCCGCTTGATCTCGCTCGAGCGGCTGCCCCCGTCGAACAGTGCCTGCTCGGTGCGAATCCCGCCTTCGAGCGGATAGAGCACTTCGTCTGCGATGTTCAGCGCACGGCGGCTGGCGTTTTCCAGACGGCGCACCCCGGCGGACCCCTCGACCCATACCTGGGGCAGCATGAGCCCCTGGGCCTGCCGCCGCTCGAACTCGATCGCTTCGCGGTTGCGAACCGCCTGGTTGACTTCCGGATTGGTCGACACCGCGGTGGCGATCGCGGTCACCAGGTCCACGGTTTGCGCGGAAGCCGCCGTGCCGATGCACAAGGCGATGACGCCGCCGCCTGCGAGAAGCGACCTAAGGACAATCCTCGACATGTTACCCTCCGTCCCGCTGTTTCGGTTCAAGCTTTTGTTTTGCTTATTTTCTGCGACCGGAAAGATGCGTCCTTCTCTAGGCGTGGCCCACCGTGGCGGCTTCGAGCTGGGCGGCAAGATGGTGGTCCGCGATCATCGCGAAGAGAATGTCGGAGCCATGGCCGATGCCCTCGTACGCGCCGGCAGCAGCGTTCTCGGGCGAGAGGTCGCCGCCGATCGGGCGATCGGGCAGGCGGACCGCGTCGGTCGCATCGCCGATCGCGCCCGGTTCCGGGCCGGTCAGCATCGCCACGAGGCGCTCGACCGGCACCTCGCGCGGGTCGGCGCCCGAGATCGCTTCGATCACGATCTCCGAAGCGAGGCCCGGGCTCGGGCCCGTGCCGTCCGGCCCGCCCGCCCAGGTGGAGGCGAACGCGGGTTGCCCGGCCCCCTCCGGGGCGCTCGCGAGGGCGGAGAAATCCAGTTCCTGATGCCGGGTCACGGCGAAGGCCAGGACATCGGCCAGTTCGGGGAGATGGGCCTCGGCATCGTCCGGCCCGACCAGCTCGCGGGTCACCGGAATGCTGTCGATGAACCGTGTCATCGCCTCGGGAGCGAAGTCGCCGCTCGAAACGAACCGCGGGAGAGCATCGGTAGCGGAAGCAGGGAGGGTGTCGTCGATCCGAGGGATCGAGGATCAGCCGGCGCACAGGCTGGACGTTCAGCGAGATTGATGAGCAGGACGCCTCCGAAACTCTGCCCGCGCTGATCGGGCAGAGCATTCGTGACTCGCTG
>JBGSBH010000183.1:0-4858 GCA_041730635.1 Cypionkella sp. | reverse complement strand
CCGGGAGGTCCGGCGACAGTCCTCTCGCGAGCAGCGCGCGGACTTCGCTCGCCGCGCCCGCTTCGACCATCGCCGCGATGCGGGCTTCGGCGCGCGCCCGCACGGTTGCCATGTCGGGCAACAGCACCAGCGGACACAGGCTCACCCGGTCCTCGATGCCGTGCGCGTGGACCTGCTGCCAGAACGCCAGCGGCTTGCCCGTGGAGCGGATCACCTCGAGCGCGCGCGCGACGCGCAGCGTATCGTTGGGATGGAGCGTGGCCGCCCGCTGCGGGTCCTCGCGGGCCAGCGCCGCGTGCGCCTCGGCGACCGGCATCGCACGGACCGCCTGGCGCACCGCGGGGTCGATCGGCGGGACAGGAGCGATCCCCACCAGCAGAACGCGCTGGTAGAGGCCGGTACCGCCGACCAGAATCGGCAACGCCCCGGCGGCGTGCGCCTCGGCGATCTCGCGCCGCGCCGCCTCGGCCCACGCGGCCGCCGAGCAGGCGCTCGCCCCGTCCCAGGTGCCGAACAGCCGGTGCGGGACCCCTTGCATCTCCTCATCGGAAGGGCGCGCGCTGAGCACGCGCAGGTCGGCGTAGACTTGCGCGCTGTCGGCGTTGATGACCACCGAGGCCAGCCCGCGCTCGCGCCGCGCCAGCGCCAGGCGCACCGCCAGATCGCTCTTGCCGCTCGCGGTAGGCCCTGCGATGAGCGCCAGCGGCGGCTTACCGCCGCCGTCTTCCGGAGATAGCTCGGTGCTCATCGCGCGGCTGATAGCAGACCCGCAGGGCCTGGAAACACGGCTCGACGCGGCGAGCGCGGCGCTCGCGGCCGAGGGGATGCGGCTGGCCTCGGCGACGATGCTCGATCATTGCGGCGAGGTGCTGCAACTGGCGTTCCCGGAGGGCGACCCGGCCGCATTGCGCCGCATACTCGACGCGCATTTCGCGCCCGCCGACGTGCTGGTCTCGCACGGCGAGATCGGCATCCCGGCGCTGCTCGTGTCCGACATGGACTCGACCATGATCGGGCAGGAATGCATCGACGAGCTGGCCGATTTCGCCGGACTGAAGCCGCAGGTGGCGGCGATCACCGAGCGGGCGATGCAGGGCGAGCTTGACTTCGCCAGCGCGCTTGCGGAGCGGGTGAGCCTGCTAGCGGGGCTCGACGAGGCGGCGATCGCCACCTGCCTCGCCGAGCGGGTGCGCCCGACCCCCGGCGCGCGCGCGCTGGTCGCGACGCTGAAGGCGCGCGGCTGCCGCGCCGTGCTCGTCACCGGCGGCTTCCATCACTTCGCCGATGCGGTCGCCGACCAGCTCGGGTTCGATCACGTGGTCGCCAACCGGCTCGCGGTCGCCGGCGGCAAGCTGACCGGCGCGCTCGGCGGAGCGATCACCGACAGCGCGGTCAAGCGGCAGGTCCTGCTGAGCGAAGCCGCCCGCCTCGGCGAGCGCGCGGCGAGCCTCGCGCTGGGCGACGGGGCCAACGACATTCCGTTGCTGGAGGCGGCGAGCTGGGGCGTCGCCTACCGCGCCAAGCCGCGCGCGCGCGCCGCGGCCGACGGGTGGATCGACCGCGGCGATCTCACCGCGATGCTCGATCTGCTCGGGATACCGCGCGACGAATGGGTCGCCTGACCGCGCGCCCGGATCAGTCGGTGGTCGCCCAGGTCCCGCGCTTGCGATCGTAGCGCAGCACCACGGTCGACATCTCGCACAAGTTGAGCTCGCCCCACTGCGCGTCCTCGCCGTCGGTATAGACGACGCGCAAGTCCCACAGGCAGGTGTCTTCCGACCGGCTCATGTCGATCTTGAAGGTCTCCCCGTCGTCGAGGACCATTTCCTCGAGCACGTCCTCTTCCCAGTTCGACGTGCGGGTGGGAGCGAGATAGACCTGCTCGATCGTGTAGCCGGTGCGGTTGACGACGTAGAACGCCTCTTCGGCGGCGAGCGGCGCGGCCAGCGTGGCGAGGCCGGCGGCAATGGTCAGCGCGATTTTCATGAGTTCCCCCTGTGCGACCCGAGGTGCATAGCTTAGCTTGCCGGGCATGACGGGCAAGAGCCCGGTCAAGGCTCTTTTCAGTTGCGGATCGCAACGCTATGTTGACATTCGTGTCAGTAGAGGCCTGCCGATGACCGCGCACCAGACCCTGTCCGCCGCCGATCCCAACCTCGCCTGCGCGCTCGACGGAACCGTGTTCCGCGACCCCGCGCGGCCGATGCCCAAGCGCAATGTGCGCAAGGCGCTCCGCTCGTTCGGCGAGCTGGTGAAGGACAAGGAGAACACCGCGCTGGTGTTCGACATCTACGAAGCGCTGCCCTCGAAGAGCTACCTGCCGCGCGCCCGCGCGCTGACGCTGAGCGAGGCGGGTGAGCGGCTGCGCGCCGAAGAGCCGTTCCTGCCGCCGATCCTCGACGACCATGCGAGCCTGCGCCAGCTCCCCGCCGGCAGCGTGGCGCACGCCTATTGCGATTTCATGGAGCGCGAGGGGCTTTCCGCCGCGGGGCTGGTTGCCGAATCGGAAAAGAACGGCCGGCCGAAGTACGACGATCTGGTCCAGTGGTACGGCTTCCGCCAGCGCGACACGCACGACCTGATGCACGTGCTCACCGGCTATGGCCGCGATGCGCTGGGCGAGCAGTGCGTGCTGCTGTTCACCCACGGCCAGCAGCCCGCGCCCGGGCACCTGCTGCTCGGCTACGCCGGCGCGTACAACATCGTGAAGACGGTGAAGAGCAAGGCGCCGGTGTGGCGCGCGGTGCGCGAGGCGCATCGCCTCGGCAAGACCTGCCCGCCGATCATCGCGATGTCGATCCGCGAGCTCCTGGCGATGGACCTCGGCGCCGCGCGCGAGAAGCTCGGGATCACCCCGGCGGTCTGGTACAAGCGCTGCCACGAGGTCTGGCGCAGCGAGGGGGTCGATCCCTACGACCTGCTCGGCAAGGAAATGGCGCTGAAGCAAGCGGCCTAGACTGGAGCCCAGCGAAGACTGGGGCCTCCGGCGACGGAGCGCCATCGGGCACGAGGTCCCAGCCTTCGCTGGGACTCGCCACATGGCCGCCTCGCTCAGTCCGCCATCCAATCGCGGAAGAAGCTCTCGCTGGCTTCGCGCAGGGCAGGCAGGCTTACCGCGGCACCGCCGATCGTGAGGGTATCACCGCCGGTGGTGCCGATCCGCTCGAACGGCACTTCGCCGCGATCGA
Source organism: Cypionkella sp. (assembly GCA_041730635.1). GTDB lineage: Bacteria > Pseudomonadota > Alphaproteobacteria > Sphingomonadales > Sphingomonadaceae > Tsuneonella. The sequence continues at coordinate 1,670 of JBGSBH010000183.1, read as the reverse complement.
GCTCGACGCCCGGCGCTACGGTGACGAGATAGCGGGCCTGGCTCTCGTTGAAGGCGAAGGCGCTGGTCATCGGGTCGAGCCTCGCGCCGATCCCGCCGGCCAGCGCCATCTCCGCCGCCGCGACCAGCAGTCCGCCGTCGGCGATGTCGTGCACCGCGGTCACTTTTCTTTCGGCGATCAGCCGGCGCACGATCTCGCCATAGAGGCGCTCGTCGGCCAGGTCGACGCGCGGCGGCTCACCGTCCTCGCGCCCGTGAATCTCGCGCAGCCACAGCGACTGCCCGAGCTCGGGGTAATGCGCCCCGATCGCCAGGATCGCCTGCCCTGCGGCCTTGAACCCGATCGTCGCCATCTGCGCGTAGTCGTTGATCACCCCGACCCCGCCGATCGCCGGGGTGGGCAGGATCGCGCTGCCGCCGCCGGTCGCCTTGCTCTCGTTGTAGAGGCTGACGTTGCCGCTCACGATCGGGAAATCGAGCGCGCGGCAGGCGTCGGCCATGCCTTCGAGGCAGCCCGTAAGCTGGGCCATGATCTCGGGGCGCTGGGGGTTGGCGAAGTTCAGGCAATTGGTCACCGCGAGCGGCCGCGCCCCGACCGCGCAGAGGTTGCGGTAGGCTTCGGCGATCGCCTGCTTGCCGCCTTCGTAGGGGTCGGCGTAGCAGTAGCGCGGGGTGCAGTCGGTGGTCATCGCCAGCGCCTTGCGGGTGCCGTGGACGCGCACCACTGCCGCGTCCCCGCCGGTCTGCAGCGTATCGGCGCCGACCTGGCTATCGTACTGCTCCCAGATCCATCGGCGTGAGGCAAGGTCGGGGGAGGCCATCAGCTTGAGCAGATCGGCGCCGATGTCGGTACTTTCAGGGACCTCGCCCAATGGCTTCACCTGCGCCCAGGCCTTGTACTCCTCGCGGCTCATCGCCGGCCGGTCGTAAAGCGGGGCGTCGGCGGCGAGGGGGCCGAGCGGGATGTCGGCGACGACCTCGCCCTGCCATTCGAGCACCATGTGCCCGGTGTCGGTGACCTCGCCAATGACCGCGAAATCGAGCTCCCACTTGCTGAAGATCGCCTCGGCCTCGGCCTCGCGGCCGGGCTTCAGCACCATCAGCATCCGCTCCTGGCTCTCCGAGAGCATCATCTCGTACGGCGTCATCCCCTCCTCGCGGCAAGGGACGGCGTCCATCACCAGGCGGATGCCCGCCTTGCCGTTGGTCGCCATCTCGACGCTCGAGGAAGTGAGCCCCGCCGCGCCCATGTCCTGGATCGCGACGATCGCGTCGGTCGCCATCAGCTCGAGGCACGCCTCGATCAGCAGCTTCTCGGTAAACGGGTCGCCGACCTGCACCGTCGGGCGCTTGGCCTCCGCATCCTCGGCGAAGTCGGCGCTCGCCTGCGGCGCCCCGTGGATTCCGTCGCGCCCGGTCTTCGAGCCGACGTAGACGATCGGATTGCCCACCCCGGTCGCGGCCGAGTAGAAGATCCTGTCCGCGTCGGCGACGCCCACGGTCATCGCGTTGACGAGGATGTTGCCGTCATAAGCGGGGTGGAAATTGACCTCGCCGCCGACCGTCGGGACGCCGACGCAATTGCCGTAGCCGCCGATGCCATGGACCACGCCGGCGATGAGGTGCTTCATCTTCGGATGATCGGGCGATCCGAAACGCAACGCGTTGAGG
>JBGSBH010000182.1:0-4879 GCA_041730635.1 Cypionkella sp. | reverse complement strand
ATCGGCAGCGACAGCAGATCGTTCACCGTGACGAACAGCATCAGCGCGAGGATCACCGCCACGCCAGCGCGGAACGCCCATTCCTGACCGCGCGGGCCGACCGGCTTCCGGCGAACCGCCTCGGCCGCGTAGAAAGCCAGGTGCCCGCCGTCGAGGGCGGGAATTGGCAACAAGTTGATGAATGCCAAATTAAGCGAAATCAGCGCCGCGAAGCCGACGAACGCGGTCCATCCCAGGCTCAGCTGCTCGCCCGAAAACTTGGCGATCTTGATCGGCCCGCCCAGCTCCTGCACCGAGCGCTCGCCGGTGAAGATCTGGCCGATGCCGGTGAGCATCATCCGCACGAGGTCGGCGCATTCCTCCACCCCCAGCCGCAGCGCGGCGAGCGCGCCGACCGGCTGGTAGCGGACCGGGCTCGACCAGACGCCCAGCCGGCCGACGCGCGATTCGTTACCGAACCGATCCTTTTCGGTCGCGCTGCCGATGGTGAGCGGAATCCGCAGCCGCTCGCCGTCGCGCTCGACCCCGAGCACGATGCGTTTCCCCGGATGCATCAGCACCGCTTCGGTGATGTCGCGGAATTCGTCGACCTCCGCCCCGTCGATGGCGACGATGCGGTCGCCGATCTTGACCCCCGCGGCCTCCGCCACCGATCCCGCGGCGAAGCGCTGAACGACGTTGGTCTCCGCCGGGTCGGCCTGCACCGGTTTGCCGATGACCATGAAGAACGCAGCGAAAATAGCCACCGCTACGCCCAGGTTGGTGAGCGGCCCGGCGAGCACGATCAGCGCCCGCTGCCAGACCGGTGCCAGGTGGAAGTTGCCGTCGCGCTCCGCCGGCGAAAGCGCTCGCATCGCCCGTGCGTCGGGGATGCTCGCGGGGTTCATGTCGCCCTTGAACTGGCAATAGCCGCCAAGCGGCAGCGCCGAGAGCCGCCAACGGGTACCGCGCCGATCGGTGAAGCCCGCGAGCTCCTTGCCGAAGCCGACCGAGAAGGCCTCGACATGCACGCCGAACAGTCGCCCCACCAGGTAATGGCCGAATTCGTGCACCGTCACCAGCGGGCCGAGCAGCAGGACGAACCCGACGATGTAGAGCCAGAAGGGCGGGGATTCGATCAACTCAGGCACGCTCCAGCAGTTCGCCCGCGCGGGCGCGCGCCTCGGCGTCGATCGCCAGCACGTCGTCGAGGCTGGCGGGGGCCGGCGGCAGCGCGCGCGCGAGGGTCCGCTCGACGGTTAGCGCGATCCGGGTGAACGCCATCTTGCCGGCGAGGAACGCCGCAACCGCCACTTCGTTGGCCGCGTTGAGCACCGCCGGCGCGGCGCCGCCCGCCTGCGCCGCCTCGCGCGCAAGGCGAGTGGCGGGAAAGCGCGCCTCGTCCGGCGCCTCGAAGGTGAGCTCGCGCAGGGCCACCAGGTCGAGCGGGGCCATCGGCGTGTCCATCCGCGCAGGGTAGGCGAGGCACGCGGCGATCGGCACGCGCATGTCGCTCGGGCCGAGCTGCGCCAGGGTCGAGCCGTCGCGGTATTCGACGAGGCTGTGGATCACGCTCTGCGGATGGACGACGATCGCGATCCGCTCGAGCCCGACCGGGAACAGATGGTGGGCCTCGATGAACTCGAGCCCCTTGTTCATCATCGTCGCCGAATCGACGCTGATCTTCGCGCCCATGTCCCAGTTGGGGTGCGCCACCGCCTGCGCCGGGGTGGCCGCCTCGAGCTGCGCCTGGCTCCAGGTGCGCAGGGGACCCCCACTCGCCGTGAGGGTGATCCGGCGCACGTCCTCGATGCGGTTGCCGGCGAGGCACTGAAAGATCGCGTTGTGCTCGCTATCGACGGGCAGCAGCGTGGCGCCGTGGCGGGCGACCGCGGCGGTCATCACGCCGCCTGCGGAGACCAGCGCTTCCTTGTTGGCGAGCGCGATCGTCCCCCCTTGCTCGATCGCCGCCATCACCGGGCCGAGCCCCGCGCAGCCGACGATCGCCGCGACGGTAAGATCGGCGCCGCGCCGCGCAGCATCGCCCAGCGCGCCGGCCCCGCCCGCCGCTTCGATCCCGCTCCCCGCTAGCGCCGCGCGCAGCGCCGGGAGATGCGCCTCGTCGCCGATCACCGCGATCTCGGCGGCGAACTCGCGGGCGAGCGCGGCGAGCTCTTCAGCCTGGCTGTGCGCGGTGAGCGCGACGACCCGCCAACGGTCGCGGTTGCGCCGCACGAGGTCGAGCGTCGAAGCGCCGACCGAGCCCGTCGCCCCGAGGATCGAGATCGTGCGCCTCATGCCGCCAGCGCCGCCCCCAGCACGCCCACCGCGATCGCCACCGGCAGCATGCCGTCGACCCGGTCGAACAGCCCGCCGTGCCCCGGGATCAAGCGCGAGCTGTCCTTCACCGCGGCGCGCCGCTTGAGCCAGCTCTCAAAGAAATCGCCCGCTTGCGCCAGCACCGCGAGGCTCGCGCCGAGCAGCGCGGCAAGGCCGAGGCTCTCGCCCGACAGCGCCAGTCCCAGTTCGAACCGCGGGCCGGCGATCCCGCCCTCGATCGCCACCACCCATAGCACGACCCATAGCGCCGCGCCGATCATCCCGCCGGCAAGCCCGGCCCAGGTCTTGGACGGGCTGATCGCGGGGGCGATCTTGGGCCCGCCGATCGCGCGGCCGGCGAAATAGGCGAACGTATCGGTGAACACCGTCGCCCCGACGATCAGTACGATCAGGAAGTCCCCCGCCCCCATCAGCACCCCGGCGGCGAGGGCGAAGTAAAGCGCGCCGGCGAGCACCGCGAGGAGGCGAAGCGCGAAGCTCCCAGTCGCCTTGAAAATCAAGCGCACGAACTCGCCGAATGCCACCAGCGCGACTGCCGCGACGAGCAGATCGAACACCCGCCCGCCGACGACCAGCGCGCCGAGAGCAAGCGCCAGCATGACCGCGGCCGACAGCAGCCGCACCGGCAGGTCGGCGTGCGGCGCGGCCCTCACCTCAGCGCCCGCCATAGCGCCGTTCCCGCCGGGCAAACTCGCCGAGCGCATCATGCAGATGCGCGGGGGTGAAATCGGGCCACAGCACGTCGGTGAAGATCATCTCGGCATAGGCGCATTGCCACAAGAGAAAGTTCGACAGCCGCACCTCGCCGCTGGTGCGGATCAGGAGGTCGAGCGGGGGCAACGGCGCGGTGTCGAGGTGGCGCTCGATCGCCTCGGCGGTGATCGCACCCTCGCCGGCCGCGCGGGCCGCGGCGCGGGCGATCTCCTGCTGCGATCCGTAGTTGAGCGCCACCGCCAGCGTGCGCGAGCCGCCGGCGGTGCGCGCCAGCGCATCCTCGAGCATTTCGACGATATCGGGCGCAAGCCCCCGCCAATCACCGATAATGTGCAGCTTGACGTCGTTGGCGATGAACTCGGGCAAGTCCGACTTCACGAACTTGCGCATCAGGTTCATGAGATCCCCGACCTCGTCCTCGGGGCGGCGCCAGTTCTCGGTGCTGAAGGCATAGAGCGTCAGGCACTCGACGCCGGTGTCCTTGAGGCTGCGCACCAGACGGCGCACGGCCTCCACCCCGCGCTGGTGCCCCAACGCGCGCGGCAGGTGCCGGGCCTTCGCCCAGCGCCCGTTGCCATCCATGATGATCGCGACGTGCTTGGCTTCGCTCATTGCGAAGTTCCGTTCGTGTCGAGCGTAGTCGAGACACGTTGCGCGTGCACCTCTCGACTTCGCTCGAGGCGAACGGAGGGTGAGGCAAGGAATTTCACTGAGTCAGGATTTCCTTCACCTTGGCGGCCACCACGGTGTCGATCTCCGCCACGTGGCTGTCGGTCAGCTTCTGGACATCGTCCTCGGAGCGCTTGCGCTGGTCTTCGGAGATATCCTTCTTCTTCTCGTCGTCCTTCAGCGCTTCCATCCCGTCGCGGCGGACGTTGCGGATGGCGATCTTGGCCTTCTCGCCGTACTCGCCGGCGAGCTTGGCGAGCTCCTTGCGGCGCTCCTGCGTAAGGTCGGGCAGCGGCAGGCGCAGCGTCTGCCCGTCGATCATCGGGTTGAGCCCCAGGTTGGCCTTGGCGATGCCCTTCTCCACCGCGGTGAGGTTCGAGCGGTCCCACACCTGCACGCTGAGCATCCGCGGCTCGGGCGCCGAGACGGTGGCGACCTGGTTCAACGGCATCATCGCGCCGTAGACCTCGACCACCACCGGATCGAGCAGGCTGGTGTTGGCGCGGCCGGTGCGCAGGCCGCCGAGGTCGCCCTTCAGGCTTTCCACCGCGCCCTTCATCCGCCGCTCGATATCGGCCTTGTCGTACTTCGCCATGATCAGCTTCCCTGCACTATCGTCTGGACGCCCTCGCCGCCGAGCACGCGCGCGAGATTGCCCTGCTCGCGGATCGAAAACACCACGATCGGAATCGCGTTGTCGCGGCATAGCGCCACCGCGGAGGCGTCCATCACCTTGAGATTGTCTGCCAGCACCCGGTCGTAGCTTACGGTTTCGAAACGCTTCGCGCCGGGATTGAGCTTCGGATCGCTGTCGTACACCCCGTCGACACTCGTCCCCTTCAGCAGTGCGTCGCACTTCATTTCGGCGGCGCGCAGCGCGGCCCCGCTGTCGGTGGTGAAGTACGGCGCGCCGACCCCCGCGGCGAAGATCACCACCCGGCCCTTCTCCAGGTGCCGTTCGGCTCGGCGCCGGATCACCGGCTCGCACACGGTGTCCATCTGCACCGCCGACTGCACCCGGGTCTGCACGCCGAGCTGCTCGAGCGCGTTCTGCATCGCCAGCGCGTTCATCACCGTCGCCAGCATGCCCATGTAATCGGCCTGCGCGCGGTCCATCCCCGCCGCAGCGCCCGCCATGCCGCGGAAGATGTTGCCCCCGCCGATCACGAGGCAGATC
>JBGSBH010000181.1:0-4957 GCA_041730635.1 Cypionkella sp. | reverse complement strand
TATAACTCCAAGACTACTGGCAAACGTTACATGAATAGTACGGTGCCAACCGACATTAGCTGTGTAATGTCTGAACGCCATACGACTATTGACATCCCTCCGGCAACGCCGCCGGCGTGATTGGCCGCGAAGCGCGGGCCGCCCTCCCCCGGGCGCATCGGATCGGCGTTGGCCTCCCCGGTCAGCCGCGCGGCGGCGCACCCGTCGCCGATCTCGCCCCCCTTGACCGCGTTGATCCCCATCATCGCGGCCGCGAGATCGGCATCGAGCTTGGCGTAGATCGGCGCGCCCCACCCGGCGGGCACCCCGTGCGCGACGCATTCGACCACTGCGCCGAGCGACGAGCCGGCGAGCCGCGCCCGGTCCACCGCCTGCGCCCACCGCCCGGCGGCCGCCGCGTCGGGCGACCAGAACGGGTTGTGGCCGATCTCGCCGGGGTCGAAGGCGGCGCGGTCGATCGGATCGCCGCCGATCTCGCCCACGTAGGCCTCGATCCGCACTTCGGGGATCACCAGCCTGGCAACCGCGCCCGCAGCGACCCGCGCCGCGGTCTCGCGCGCCGACGAACGCCCGCCGCCGCGATAGTCGCGCAGGCCGTATTTCGCATCGTAGGCGTAATCGGCATGACCGGGGCGGTAGGCCGTGGCTACCTCCGAATAGTCCTTGCTGCGCTGGTCGACGTTGTCGATCAGCAGGCTGATCGGGGTGCCGGTCGTCTTGCCCTCGAACGTGCCCGAGAGAATGCGGACCGCGTCGGGCTCCTGCCGCTGGGTAGTGAACTTGCTCTGGCCCGGCCGTCGCGCATCGAGGAACGGCTGGATGTCCGCTTCGGCGAGCGCGAGCCCCGGCGGGCACCCGTCGACCACCGCGCCCAGCGCCGGCCCGTGGCTTTCGCCCCAGGTGGTCATCCGGAAAGACCGGCCGAAGGTGTTCCAGCTCATGCGGGCCGCTGTGGCGCAACTTGCGCGGCCTGTCCAACCGGGGGCGCGCCCTTGCAGCTCCCCGCCAAGGAGGCTGGCGGCGAGAACGGTTTTCCTGCAGCGCGCGAATCTGCCATGCCTGCCCATATGGATCCGCGCGACTTTCCCCCGCCCGCCCGCCCGCGAGGTGACGGTTGCCGCCGCGAAAGTGACACCGTGCGGCGGAAAGTGTCAGCTCGGCCGCCAAAGCGACACGGCGCGCGCGCCAAAGTGACGAATGCGAGCCGGAAAGCGACGAAAGGGCCGGTTTTGCCCCCTCTACCCTGTCACAGGTGTCAACACCCCCGCCCATTCGCGGCGACCCTAGCATGATTGCGCGGCTCAAGGGCCTGCTCGACGAGACCGGCGCCGACTGGGCGGTGATCGATGTCGCGGGGGTCGGCTACCTCGTCCACTGCTCGACCAAGACGCTCGGCCAGCTCGGCGAGCGGGGCGAAGGGTGCACGGTGTTCACCGACCTGCAGGTGAGCGAGAACGACATGCGCCTGCTCGGCTTCGCCACCGCGGCCGAGCGCGACTGGTTCCGCCTGCTGACCCAGGTCCAGGGCGTCGGCAGCAAGGTCGCGCTGGCCATCCTGTCGGCGCTCGCCCCCGACGAGCTGCAACGCGCCTGCGCCGCGCAGGACGCGGCCACCGTCGCGCGGGCTCAAGGGGTGGGGCCGAAGCTCGCCGGGCGCATCGTCAACGAGCTCGCGGACAAGGCGGGCGCGCTGCCGGCCGCCCCGGGCGTGGTATCCGCGCTTCCCAAGGGCGGCGCCGGCGCCGACGCGGTCAGCGCGCTGCAGAACCTCGGCTTCAAACCGGCGGTCGCCGCCGCCGCGGTCGCGCGCGCGCGCGACGAGCTCGGCGAGGGCGCGGGCGAGAGCGACCTCATCCGGGTGGCGCTCAAGCGGGCGGCTGGGTGACGGGGTGCTTGGAACGGCCGCGCAAAAGCCGTAGGATGCAGGCATGGGCGAAATGACGTTTCCTCCCGAACTGCAAAGCTGGATCGCGGCGCGCGTCGCCGAGGGGCGATATATCGATCAGGCTGATTACCTGCGCGATCTGGTGCGACGCGATCAGGACAACGCCGGCCTGTGGGAGGAGGACACCGCGCGCGTCCGCCGGCTGATTGAGGAAGGAGAGGCCTCGGCAGTATCGGATGTCGATCCGTTTGCACTGATCGAAAGCCTGATGGCGAAGCACAAGTCTGCCGATGCGTGATCTTCGCCTGACGCGGGCGGCAGAACGGGATGTCAGGGAAATCGAGCAGTTCAGTTTCACCGAATTCGGCTCCGCCGCCACCGTCGAATATCTCGCGGGCCTCCGTGAAACGCTCGCGCGCCTGCGGGACTTCCCGGGCATGGGGACGCCGCGCGACGACCTGAAGCCCGAAGTTCGATCGCTGCGCTACAAGAGCCACCGCATCTATTACCGCCCGGTGCCTGGGGGCATCTTGATTCAGCGCGTCCTCCACTACGCCCGCCAAGTCCGGCGGGAGATGATCGATGAACGATAGCCCGCTCACCACCCCGGACCGCCTGCCTGACGACCCCGACGCCGCCTTGCGGCCCAAGTCGCTCGGCGAGTTCGTCGGGCAGGAGGCGGCGCGGGAGAACCTGCGGGTCTTCGTCGATGCTGCCCGCGCCCGCGGGGAGGCGATGGACCACGTGCTGTTCTTCGGGCCACCGGGGCTCGGCAAGACGACGCTGGCGCAGATCGTCGCCAGGGAACTGGGCGTCGGCTTTCGCGCCACCAGCGGGCCGGTGATCGCGAAGGCGGGCGATCTCGCCGCGCTGCTCACCAACCTGGAAGCGAACGACGTCCTGTTCATCGACGAGATTCACCGGCTCAATCCGGTGGTCGAGGAAGTGCTCTACCCGGCGATGGAGGACCGCGCGCTCGACCTCATCATCGGCGAAGGCCCTTCGGCGAGGAGCGTGCGGATCGACCTGCCACCGTTCACGCTGATCGGCGCGACCACCCGGCAAGGGCTGCTGACCACCCCATTGCGCGACCGGTTCGGCATCCCGGTGCGATTGAATTTCTACACCGTCGAGGAGCTCGAGCGGGTGGTGAACCGCGGCGCGCGGCTACTGGGCCTCGCGCTCGAGGCGGGCGGCGCGCGCGAGATCGCCCGGCGCAGCCGCGGCACGCCGCGGGTCGCCGGGCGGCTGCTGCGCCGGGTGCGCGATTTCGCCCACGTCGCCGGCGACGGGGCGGTGACCGCGGCGGTCGCCGACGCGGCGCTGACCCGGCTCGAGATCGACCGTCTGGGGCTCGACGCGATGGACCGGCGCTACCTCCGGATGATCGCCGAGACCTACGGCGGCGGACCAGTCGGGGTGGAAACGCTCGCGGCGGGCCTTGCCGAGCCGCGCGATACGATCGAGGAAGTGGTCGAGCCCTATCTGATCCAGCTCGGCCTGGTCGCCCGCACCGCGCGCGGGCGCTGCCTGAACGAGGGCGGCTGGCGGCACCTCGAGCTTACCCCGCCCGCCAACGCCCAAGGGGGCCTGTTTCCCCCCGGCGCCTGACGATTCGCACGTTAAGCCCGCCCTTACCGCGATTTAGGGCGGCCTCGGTTAAGCCGGCGGAACAAACGGTTCCGTTCCGGGACAGACCGCAAGGGGAGCTCCGCCCGCCCCTGCGAAATCGCCTCTTCACCCGCGGTTTGTTGGTTAACGCGCCTTGCTCCGAGGGCTGCGCTGCCGTTTCCTCGAACGACAGGGGCATGGCTTCTACCGGACCCGCCGGTGGCAGGCTCCCCGAGAGGAAACGAGAGAGTACAGCCCATGTCGGTCAAGATGGCCCTGGCGAAACTGTCCGCAACCGCTGCCGGCACCGCGCTGCTCGCGGGCGGCGCCCTCCACGTCGCCGAGACGCAGGCCGCCAACTCGACTTCGGTCAAGTCGGTGAAGTCGGTGAAGGCGAAGCCGGTGCGCTACGTCAAGCCGCGCCACCAGGCGCAGCGGCACATCCCGCGCACCGTGCAGCGGCAGCGGCGGATCGTCCGGCGCGAGGTCGAATGCGTGCCCGCCGGGCCGGCGGCGATCGGCGCCTATGGGGCGACCTCGGGCGGGGTGTACTCGGAAACCGAGATGGCCTGCCCGCCCGCCTATCAGTACGCGATGGCGCCGATCCCGCTGCCCGCGCCGGCCGGCCCGATCGCCGGCGGCAGCAGCGGCGGGGTCACCGTGATCGGCGGCAGCGGCGGCTTCGGCGGGGGCTTCGGCGGCGGGTTCTTCGGCGGGTTCTTCGGCGGCGGCTCGAGCAGCGGCGGCAGCGTGGTCGTCAGCACCTCGACCACCACCAGCGGATCGAGCTCGGGCACCAGCGGCGTCGTGATCGACATCGACAACTCGAACAACGGCGGTTCGACCTCGACCTCATCGGGCGGGTCGAGCACCAGCACCAGCGGCGGGTCGACCTCGACCTCGACCGGCGGATTCACCTCGACCGGCGGCTCGACTTCCACCTCGACCGGCGGGTTCACCTCCACCGGCGGCTCGACTTCGACCTCGACCGGCGGGATCACCAGCACCAGCACGACCAGCTCGGGCAATGTGACCAGCACCAGCTCGTCGTCCACCTCGGGCAACGTCAGCAGCACCTCGTCTTCGTCGAGCTCGTCGTCGAGCTCGTCCTCCTCGTCGAGCTCGTCGTCGGGCAGCAGCTCGAGCTCGGGCGGTTCGTCGGGCAAGCCCGGCCATGGCTCGTCGAGCTACGGCGGCTCGAGCGGCAAGCCGGGCCATGGCTCGTCGAGCTACGGCGGCTCGAGCGGCTCGTCGTCCGGTTCGAGCGGGTCCTCGTCGGGCAGCAGCGGCTCGTCCTCGGGCGGCAGCGGCTCCTCGAGCGGGAGCAGCTCGTCGTCGTCGTCCTCGTCCACCAGCGGCTCGAGCTCGGGCAGCACCAGCGGCGGCTGGTCGACCAGCGGCGCGAGCTCGGGCAACATGACTTCCTCGACCAGCTCGAGCAGCACCGGTTCGACCACCGGC
>JBGSBH010000180.1:0-5003 GCA_041730635.1 Cypionkella sp. | reverse complement strand
GAAATTTATATACTTTCCAACAGGTTGTTTATGATTATGGAAGTTGATGAAACCTTTAGTCCCGAGCGCAAACAAAAGATGGATAACGAAAACCCCAAAGTTCAGGAATGGGAAAATTTAATCCGCTGGCAGCGCCCGGCGCGGCGCGCGTTCGCCGACCGCACGGTGCTCGGAGCGCTCCCGCCGCTGGTCGCCGCCGCGGGCCTCGCCGCCTCGCCCCTGCCGGGCCTCGCGCTCGTGCCGCTGGCGCTGCTGCCGATCGTCGCGCTGCGGCAGGCGTTCCTGTGGCGGCACGCCCGCCACGCGATCGACGAGCGGCAAATCTACGCGCGCCGCGGCTGGCTCGCGCCGCGCGTCCAGGTCGCCAATCGCGCCAAGCTGCAATCGGTCGAGATCGCGCAAGGCCCGCTCGCCCGGCGCGGCGGCTATGCGACGCTCCACCTGGGGCTCGCCGGGGGGACGCTCGCTTTCGATGCGCTGCCGCTCGAGGAGGCGCGGGCGATGCGCGAGGCGATCCTGGGCAGCATCGCGCGGGTCGATTTCTCCAAGCTGCGCTAGGTCGTGCGCAGCTCGGCCCATTCGGGGTGGCGGCGGAACTGCGCCTCGACGTAGCTGCACTGCGGCACGATGGTGAACCCTTGCTCGCGTGCGTCCGCCACCAGCGCCTCGACCAGCGCGGCGGCGACCCCGCGCCCGCCGATCTCGGGCGGGACGAGCGTGTGGTCCGCCACCCGCGCCGGGCCGAGCGCCTTCCACGTCAAGCGCCCGATCGCCTCGCTGCCGGGCACGCGCGCGCGGTACTCGCCGCGCGCTTCGTTGCCCTGGTGGGTGATCTCGATCCCTTCGCCGGCCATAGCCAAGTCTCCTCTGTTGCGCTGAACGCGGCGGCCGCTAGGGGCGTTCCGGCATGACCCGCGCCGCCCAGTTCCTGTCCGACAACGCCGCCCCGGTGCACCCCCGGGTGTGGCAAGCGCTGCGCGATGCCGACGCGGCGCAGCCGCCGTATGACAACGATGCGCTGTCGCGCGCGCTCGACGAGAAGTTCTCCGCGCTGTTCGGCCGCGAGGCGCACGCCCTGTGGGTCGCCACCGGCACCGCGGCCAACTGCCTCGCGCTCGCCACGCTCTGCGAGCCGCACGGCGCGGTCGTGTGCCACCGCGAAGCGCACATCGAGGCCGACGAAGGCGGGGCGCCCGGCTTCTTCCTCCACGGCGCCAAGCTGCTGCTTGCGGAAGGGGACGGCGCGAAGCTGACCCCGCAGGCGGTGCGCGCGGTGATAGATCCCATCCGCCCCGACGTCCACTGGGTGCAGCCGCACGCGCTGTCGGCTACCCAGGCGAGCGAATACGGCCGGGTCTATCGCCCGCCCGAGATCGCCGCGCTGGGGGCGCGCGCGCGCGAGCGCGGGCTCGGCTTCCATGTCGACGGGGCGCGCTTCGCCAACGCGGTCGCCTTCCTCGGCTGCACCCCGGCGGAGGCCGCGGGCCCGTGCGACGCGCTGTCGTTCGGGTGCATCAAGAACGGCGGCATGAGCGCCGAGGCGATCGTGTTCTTCGATCGCGAGCGCGCCGCGCTCGCCCGCTGGCGGCGCAAGCGCGCCGGGCACCTGCAGTCGAAGGGGCGGTTCCTCGCCGCGCAGCTCCACGCGATGCTCGAGGGCGACCTGTGGCTCGCCAACGCGCGCGCGGCCAATGCCGCGGCGGCCGAGATAGCGGCGGCCTGTGCCGGCCGGCTGATGCAGCCGGTCGAGGCGAACGAGGTGTTCGTGCGCGTCACCGCGGCGGAAGGCGCGGCGCTGCGCGCGCAGGGCTTCGCGTTCTACGACTGGGGCGAAGGCGGCGCGCGCTTCGTCACCGCGTGGAACACCCGCGAGGACGACGCCCGCGCGCTCGCCGCCGCGATCGCATCGCTGTGAACGACCCGGCCGCCCCGGCGCCGCCCCACGCGCTGCTGCGGCCGCGCATCGCGATCCCGTTCGTGCTGGTGGCGCTGATCTGGGGTTCGACCTGGTACGTCATCACCGGCCAGATCGCCGAGGATGTCCACCCGAGCTGGTCGGTGACCTATCGCTTCGCGCTCGCCGCGCCGGCGATGTTCGGCCTCGCGCTGATCATGCGCCAGCCGCTGCGGTTGACCCGCGCGGGGCACCTGCTGGCGGCAGCGATCGGGCTGACCCAGTTCTGCGGCAACTTCAATTTCGTCTACCGCGCCGAAGCCCACCTGACCTCGGGCGTGGTGGCGGTGATGTTCGGCATGCTGATGGTGCCCAACGCGCTGTTCGCGAGCGTGCTGCTGGGCCAGCGGGTGACGCCGCGGTTCCTCGCCGGCAGCATGGTGGCGATCGGCGGGATCGCGCTGCTGCTGGTGCACGAGGCGCGGGTCGCGCCGCTCGGCGGCAACGTGCCGCTGGGCGTGGCGCTGGCGGTGGGCGGGATCCTCTCGGCCTCGATCGCCAACGTGATCCAGGCGAACGAAACCGGCCGCGCCCAGCCGATGATCAGCCTGCTCGCCTTTGCGATGCTGTACGGCGCGCTGATCGACGCGGCGTTCGCATGGGGCACCGCCGGGCCCCCCGCGTTCCCCCGTTCGGGCGCGTTCTGGGCGGGCACCGCATGGCTGGCGTTCGCCGGCTCGGTGGTCACTTTCCCGCTCTACTACGGCTTCGTGCGCGAGATCGGGCCCGGGCGCGCGGCCTACAACGCGGTGCTGGTGATCGTCGTCGCGATGCTCATCTCGACGCTGGTCGAAGGCTACCGGTGGTCGGCGCTGGCGGTGGCCGGCGCCACGCTCGGGACCATCGGCATGCTGATCGCGCTCCGCGCCCGCCAGGTGCCGGACGACCAGCGGAACCACAATGCGAAGGAGCCGCAGGGTTCCTGATGACGCTGATCTAGCGCCCGCGTGTCATCTATATTAATGACATATCTCCCCACAAGGGAGGGTCGCTCATGGACTGGATTGCGATCGGCGATAGCGTGCCAGCCGACGCTGCTCTGATTTTTGCCGAAGGTGAATACTACCTCGCCGTCCTGGTGAGCGGAGCTGAGGGTTCCGCCCCGGCGTTCATGGAGGTCCACAGCGCCGACCTTACCCCGTGGCCCAGCCACTGGATGCCGCTGCCCGCGCCGCCTCGGCCGGCTTAGTGAGACAGCGCTGATTGAAAGAGGCGCCCGTGGAGGACGCCGCCGCCCGTCTCCGAGACTTCCTTTCTGCTAAGCTTGCGGCGCCATGACCAGGCAGCCGCCCGTCCAGCGGGGTCAAACCAGCGACGCCAGCCCCTCGCGATAGGTCGGGTAGCGCGGGCGCCAGCCGAGCACGCGTTTCGCCTTGCCGTTCGCCACCCGGCGGTTCTCGGCATAGAACGCGCGCGCCTGGGGCGACAGCGCGGCTTCCTCGAGCGATTGCAGCGACGGCGGCGCGACCCCGAGCAGCCGGCACGCCTCCTCGACCACCGCGTTGGCGCTGGCGGGCAAGTCGTCGGCGAGGTTGTAGGCCCCCGCCGGCGCCTCCAGCGCGGCGACGACGCCGGCGGCGATGTCCGCCACGTGGACCCGGCTGAACACCTGGCCGGGAAGGTCGATCCGGCGCGCGGCGCCGCTGCGCACCCGGTCGAGCGCGCTGCGCCCGGGCCCGTAGATGCCCGGCAGGCGGAACACCCGCGCCCCGCGTGCGAGCCAGGCGGCGTCCGCCGCCGCCCGCGTGCCGCGCCGGCCGGTCCCGACCGGCGCGCTCTCGTCGACCCACGCCCCGCCGGTGTCGCCGTAGACGCCGGTCGAGGAGAGATAGCCGAGCCACCGGTGCCCGAGCGCATCGCCGTAGCGCGCGAGCACCGGGTCGCCGCCCTCACCGGGCGGGACCGAGCACAGCACGTGGCTCGCCCGGCCGAGCGCTGCGCGCACCGCGCCCTCGTCGTCGAACGCCAGCGTGCCGTCGCGCCCGGTCGCCTCGATCCGCCACCCCGGCAGCGCGGCGGCGATCGCCTTCGCGCTGTAGCCCAAGCCGAAAATGAACATCTGCGGCATCTGGCGCGTTGTAGCCGCTGGACGCGCTTCGCAAAGAGACTAGCTAGCCCCCATGGACATCGCCCGCACCCCTTCGACCCCCGACGGTAACCCGCAGATGGCCGACGCCGCGCCGCCGCCCACGCCCGATCGGCCCGCCGAGCCGCCGGTGATCTACGCCAAAGACTATCAGCCCTTCCCGTGGCGCGTGCCGGCCACCCGGCTCGAGTTCGACCTCGGGATCGAGCGGACGCGGGTCACCGCCACGCTGGCGCTCGAGCCCAATCCGCTCAGCCAGCCCGCGGCGGAGATCCGCCTGGCCGGCGACGGGATCGAGCCGCTGACGGTCGAAGTCGACGGCCGCGGCGCGAACGACTGGCGGATGGACGGGCCCGATCTCGTCATCCCGCTCACCCCCGGCGCGCACGAGCTGCGCGTGACGACCGAGGTGAACCCCGCGGCGAACTCGCAGCTCATGGGGCTCTACGCCTCGAACGGGATGCTGTGCACCCAGTGCGAGGCCGAGGGCTTCCGGCGGATCGCGTTCTTCCCCGACCGGCCCGACGTGCTCAGCACCTACACCGTGCGGATGGAGGGGCCGCGCGACCAGTTTCCGGTGCTGCTGTCGAACGGCAACCTCGTCGCCGGGGGCGATGGCGAGGACGGCCGCCACTGGGCCGAATGGCACGATCCGTGGCCCAAGCCGAGCTACCTGTTCGCGCTCGTCGCCGGGGATCTCGTCGCGCATCGGGACAGCTTCACCACGATGAGCGGGCGGCACGTCGAGCTGGCGATCTGGGTCCGCGCCGAAGACCTCGCGCGCACGAGCCACGCGATGGAGAGCCTCAAGCGCTCGATGAAGTGGGACGAGGACACCTTCGGCCGCGAGTACGATCTCGACCGATTCAACATCGTCGCGGTGTCGGATTTCAACATGGGGGCGATGGAGAACAAGGGGCTCAATGTTTTCAACACGCGCTATGTTTTGGCTGATCCTGAAAC
>JBGSBH010000179.1:0-5054 GCA_041730635.1 Cypionkella sp. | reverse complement strand
ACGGGCGCCACATGCCGCTGCGCACGGTGCTGAACAACGGCGACGTGGTCGAGATCATCAAGGGCAAGAACGCCGCCCCGCAGCTCTCGTGGCTCGGCTTCGTCACCACCGGCAAGGCGCGCGCCTCGATCCGCCGCGCGGTGCGCCAGAAGGAGCGCGAGGAAGTCGCCGCGCTGGGCCGCAAGCTGTTCGACGAGATCGCCGCGCGGGTACCGGCGAAGATCGGCAAGAAGGCGGTGCGCGAGGCGGTCAAGCGGCTCGAGCTCGAGGACGAGGACGAGCTGATGTACCGCGTCGGCGCCAACAAGCTCGATGACCGCGCGGTGATGGAGGCGCTGGTTCCCGGCAGCACCGCGGGGGTGGAGGCCACCGAGCCGGCGCCGGTGCACGACAAGTCGATCTCGATCCGCGGGCTTACCCCCGGGGTCGGCTTCCACCTCGCCGAATGCTGCCACCCGGTGCCCGGCGACCGCATCGTCGGCCTGCGCAAGGCGGGCGCCCCGGTCGAGGTGCACACGATCGACTGCCTCGAGCTGGCCAGCGGGATCGACGCCGACTGGATCGACCTCAACTGGGGCAAGCGCAGCCACGGCGCGGTGGGGCGGCTGCGGGTGATCCTCTACGACCGGCCCGGCACGCTGGCCGAGATGGCGGGGATCTTCGCGCAGAACCACGCGAACGTCGTCACGCTGGCGCAAGTGCAGAAGGACCACCCGTTCTCGACGTACGAGGTCGAGCTCGACGTGGCCGACGTCGCGCACCTCACCCGCATCTTGAGCGCGCTGCGGGCGAGCGACGCGATCGCCCAGGCCGAACGGCTGTGAGCGGGCGGTGATCGTCGGGCTCGATCACCTCCAGCTGGCGATGCCGGCGGGGGGCGAGGAGCGGGCTCGGGCGTTCTACGGCGGGGTGCTCGGCCTCTCCGAACGGGCGAAGCCGGATGATCTCGCGGTGCTCGGCGGATGTTGGTTCGCCGCGCCGGGGGTGGAGCTGCATCTGGGGGTGGAAGAGCCGTTCCGCCCGGCGGCCAAGGCGCACCCGGCGCTGCTGGTGGCGGACCTCGCGGCGATGCGCGTGCGGCTGGCGGAGCACGGCGTCGCGTTCACCGAAGGAACGCCGCTCGACGGTTACGCACGCGGCGACATCGCCGATCCGTTCGGCAACCGCATCGAGCTGATGGAAAAGCTGTAGGCGCGCGCCATTCGCCGGCGGCGAGCCCGGCGTAACGCCTGAAAGTCGAAAGCAACGGGCGACGGCCGGTGCGTGGGCCCCCGCAAGAGTAATACGCTTGCGGAAGCCCGGGTTGCCCGAAGCACGACGGGCGTTGGCTTTGTGCGGCCTATTGAAGTGGCTGACGACGGGTTGCCGCCGCACGATTGCATCCGTTCGGCCCTGTTTCGCATCGGGCGACGCGCGGTCGGGCTGCCGCAGCCCGCGCGCCGTAGGGATTCGCTCCCTCAGGTTCCAAGGCGGTCCGGTCGGCCGCTCCCTTTGCGCCGGCTGCGGCGCTCGCAGTCAGCGCGAGCACCGGCCGTCGCAGCGGCAGGGCGAGAGTGAGGCCTCACGCCCACCGCTCCCGTTGCGGCGCGCCCTATAACCGATTTGGTTCACGTTGTCAAGAGTAATAACCGGACGACTCATCGATCGAAGAGGCATCGGGCCGGAATATGTCTCCCTTGAAGATCTTCGCTTCCCGGGCTGACAGAGGAGAGGCATGGTGTGACTGCCCCTTACCTTCCCATCGTCACCCCGGGCTTGTCCCGGGGGCGGTGCTTCCTTTCCGCACCTCGCGCCAGAAGGAAGCACTGGCCCGGAACAGGTCCGGGCTGACGGGGTGTAGACCGTCCTCACATTTGATCGTCACCCCGGGGTTGTCCCGGGGGCGGTGCTGTTCTTGCCCGACGCACCTTTACCCCGGCGCGCGCCGTACCGGGACCGGGATGTTGCAGATATCCGCCCCGCCCGCGGGCACGATGAAGAACGGATCGCGCCGGTTCGCGCGCGCGTCGGCGTAGCGGGCGAAGCTGGCGCTCTCGGTCGACAGGTACTGGTACGCGGGCAGGCCGCGCACTTCGCTGCCGAGCCGGATCGCGGCGATCGGGGTGCGCTCCTCGGGGGTCTTGTAGAACCCCAGCGCCTCGCTCCCGCGGGGGAGGGTCGAGAGGTGCTCGATCCCCTCGATCACCCGGCCGACCACCGCGATGTTGCGGTCGAGATGGCGCGGCGCGTGGCCGATCACCGCGTAGAGCTCCGCCCCCGAGCCCGCGTCGGGCGGCATCCCGCGCCCGACCCCGACGGTGCCGTAGCAGTGCACGGGCCATATCGCGCGCGACTGCCAGCGGAAGCCGATCGGCCAGCCGAGAGCAAAGCCCGCTGACGGAGCGTATGGATCGGAGCGCGCAAGTGTGACCTCGGGGCGCGGGATCATGCCCGACGCCTGACCGTCCACCATCATTACCTGTTCGGTCTGTGCAAGGTATTCGCTCTCCTTGGTGGTCACCAGCGGAGGCAGCGGCTTCGCCTTTGCCTTGTCCTCCGCATCGGGATCGCCCCACTGGACGACGTAGTTGTCCTGCGCGCGGACGATCGCGAGGCCGTCCCACCAGCGCGCCCTCGCGAGCGTGCGGATGTTGGCGGTCCACGCCTCGCTGAACGGCGCCGGGATCAGCTGGATCACCACCCGGCGGGGCCGGCTTTCACGATCAGGGGCGAGGTCCATCACCAGCAAGTCCTGGTGGTCGATGGGCACCCAGTCGCCCGCCGGCGCCGCAGCGACGATCTCGCCGGGCGAGGGGGCAGGGGTTTCCTCGGCGAGCGCGGGCGCCGCGAGCAGCGCGGCGGCGATCAGGAACTTGGCTTTCATTCGCGCCAGTTGTGCCACGGCCTCCGCCAAGCGCAACCCCCGGCGGGGGGTCTGACGCAGCGTCTCCAGCGCCGCAGGCCGTGAAGATTTTCACGCGAAGACGCGAAGAGGGCAGCGAAGATCACTCGCCGTCGCGCGGGCGCAAACATTGGAAGCGGCACGGCGGCTTCGCCGCGGGCGCACCATCTTCGCGTCTTCGCGTGAACCAATATGGCACCCCGCGAGCGGGCCAGCGCAAGCGCCGACGGTGGCGCGGCCATGTCGGCCAGGCTTAGCGCGCAGGCCTTTGAAGGTGCTCACACAAAGGCACAAAGAGGGCTTGCCATCTTGCCAGGCAGCGGCACGGTCGAACGTCTAGATGGCAGGGCGGCTTCGCCGCGGGCGCAACGGCTTTGTGTCTTTGTGTGAACCGAACAAAGGCACGCCGCCAGCCCGTCAGCCCGCCGCCTCCTCCAAGTCGTGCATGTCCGCGTCGCTGAGGCCGAAGTGGTGGCCGATCTCGTGGATCGTCACGTGCGCGATCAGGTGCTCGAGCTCCTCGCCTTCGGCCACCCATTCGTCGAGGATGGGCTGGCGGAACAGCCGCACCCGGTTGGGCATCTGCCCGCTCATCTCGATCGATTGCTCGGTCAGCGCCACGCCCTCGAACAGCCCGGTGAGCTCGAACGGATCATCGATCCCCATCTCCGCGAGGGTCTCCTCATCGGCGAACTCCTCGACCGAGAGGACCACGTCGCCGATCCGCGCGGCGAACGCCGCCGGCAGGCGGGCGAGCGCGGCCCGGGCGATCGCTTCGAATTCGGCGAGGGAGGGCGGCGGGCCGAACGTGCGCTGCATGGGGCGCATATGGCCACTGGTCGCGCGCTTGTCAGGTCCCCGGGCCTCGTCATTGCGAGGAGCCGAAGGCGACGCGGCAATCCAGCGCCGGCAGATGGATTGCTTCGCTACGCTCGCAATGACGAGTTCAAGGCCGGCTCGAACCGTCAACGCGCTCGCCTTGCGCCCTGGGGCGCACGCCGCTAGGGGCGCGCCTTCCAGCGCATGCGGAGCGGTGGCCGAGTGGTCGGAGTCGCAGCGCAGCGGAGACGGCGCCGTAAGGCGCCAACGCGCTCGCCTTGCGCCGCCAGGCGCACGCCGCTAGGGGCGCGCCTTCCAGCGCATGCGGAGCGGTGGCCGAGTGGTCGAAGGCGCTCGCCTGGAAAGTGAGTATACGCCACAAGCGTATCGAGGGTTCGAATCCCTCCCGCTCCGCCAGCGCCGCGCGCGCTCTTCAGAACCAGGTCCGCAGCCCGACCACCGCGCGGGTGCCGCCGGCCGGTTCGCCCGCGAGCCGGCGCAGGCGGGCGGTGCCGCCGAACGCGCGCTCCGCCTCGACCCCGATATAGGGCGCGATCACCGCCGGGCCGGCGCGCGGGAAGAACTCGTAGCGCAGCCGCGCGCCGAGCGACGCGCTGGTGAGGCCGCTGCCGAGCCCCAGCTCGGGCACCCGCTGCAGCGCGAAATCGGCCTCGCCGCGCGGCTGGAGAATCAGCGCCTGAGTGAGCCGCAGATCGTACTCGACCTCGCCCCGCGCGGTGACGTCGCCCGCGTTCGACACGAACACCGCCGCATCGACCTCGAACCAGTACGGCGCGAGCCCCCGCACGCCGGCGACCAGATGCGTCCGGTCGGGCCCGCGCGCCACGTCCTGCCGCAGCCCGAGCTGGAGGTCGAACCACGGGTCGATCGCCCGGCTCCACAACGCCTGGAATTCGGCACCTTCGAACGCGCCGCCGAGGGCGCCTTCGCCCTCGCTCTCGAGCCACAGCTTGTCGCGGTCGCCGCCGTGCCACGCCTGCGCCTCCCAGGCGTAGCGATCGCGCCCGCGGCCGAAGCCCAGCTCGAGCCGGTCGATCGCCAGCTTCGAGGCGGCGAGGCCGCCATGCTCGCGGGCGAGCTGGGCGCGAGAGCGGGCCATCGCGACCGGATCGAACACCCGGTCGGCGGCGTGCGCGGGGCCGCTCAGCGCCTCCGGCGGGGGCGGGCCGAGCGGCGGCGGAGCGGCGCTCGCCGGCGCCGCGGGCGCGTGCCCGGCGTGCGGATCGGCGGGCGCCGCGTCCTCGCGCGCGGGCATCGTGCAGTGCCCCATCGCCGCGTGCTCGGGCGCGCACGGCCCGGCCGGCGCGGGTCCGGACGGGGCGGCGCCGGGCGG
>JBGSBH010000178.1:0-5059 GCA_041730635.1 Cypionkella sp. | reverse complement strand
GCGGCTAGACCCTCGGCCAGTCCCGAGAGCCCGCCGCGATGGAGATAGCGATGCCGAGCCCGCAGCAACCCGTCGGATCGCCGTTCGGTTACCGCTCGACCGCGCGCGAGGTGGTCGCCGGGATCGACCTCGCCGGCCAGCGGGTGGTGGTGACCGGCGGCTATTCGGGCATCGGCACCGAGACCGTGCGCGCGCTCGCTGGGGCAGGGGCGGAGGTGATCGTCGGCGCGCGGCGGGTGGAGGAGGCCGACCGCGTGCTCGCCGCCCTCGACGGCTCGATCGCGGTGCTCGCGCTCGATCTGGCGGACCCGGCATCGATCGATAGGTTCGCGCAAGAGGTTGCCGCGCGATGGGACCGGCTCGACCTGCTGATCGCCAACGCGGCGGTGATGGCGAGCCCGCTTGCGCGCGACCCGCGCGGCTACGAAAGCCAGTTCGCGACCAACCATCTCGGCCACTTCCAGCTCACCGCGCGGCTGTGGCCGCTGCTGCGCGCGAGCAGGGCCGCGCGGGTGGTGGTGCTCTCCTCGATCGGTCACCGGCTGAACGGCCTCGACCTCGACGATCCGCATTTCGAGCGGCGGGCGTACGACAAGTGGCTCGCCTACGGCCAGGCGAAGAGCGCCAACGCGCTGTTCGCGCTCGCGCTCGACAAGCGCGGCGCGCCCCACGGGGTGCGCGCGTTCGCCGTGCACCCGGGCGGGATCATGACCGCGCTGCAGCGCCACCTGACGCTGGACGAGCAGGTCGCGATGGGCTGGGTCGATGCCGCGGGCAACGTCAACGAGCGCTTCAAGACCGAAGAGCAGGGCGCTTCGACCACCGTGTGGGCGGCGACCTCGCCGCTGCTCGAAGGCGCCGGCGGGGTTTACTGCGAGGATTGCGAGGTCGCGCTACCGGCGAGCCCCGACAACCGCGCCGGCGGGGTCCACCCGCACGTCCGTGACGAAGCGCTGGCCGAGCGGCTGTGGCGCGAATCCGAACGGATGACCGGCGTCACGTTCCGGCCCTAGCCACTCGCCGATGCGCCCCCTTCACGCCGCGCGCCCCGCACCGTAGATTGCCTGGCGGTAGCCGACGGGAGCGAATCATGAACGATGCCGGCAGAGAGCCCGACGGCGAGCGTGATCGCCTCGTGCGGCTGGCGATGCGCCTGATCGAGGAGCGCGGCGACGAAGTCACCCGCACCGCGCTGGCCGCCGCGTCGGGCGTTCCCCGCGCGCGCATCGAGCTGCTGTTTCCCGAAGAGATCGACCTGTTCGACGCGGTGGTCGAGCAGTGGTTCGTCGATCATGTTCGGATCATGGAGGAAGTCGTCGCCAGCGACCTGCCGCCGAACCGCAAGATGTACGAATTCTTCGCCCGCCGCTTCGCGCTGCAGCGCGAGCGCTATCGCGCCGATCCGGCGGCGTTCAAGGTCTATTGCGAGCTCGGCGCGGCGCATTTCGAGCGGGTGCGCAGCTATGTCGACCTCGCCGACCACTACTTGTGCGAGCTGATCGCGCAGGCGCAGGCGGAAGGCGCGTTCGACGGGCTGGCGATCGACGAGGCGCTGAGCCTGATCAACCAGATGGTGCTGCCCTACACGATGGCCGAGGTGCTGACCTACATGGACCACCGGCTGAGCGAGGAGAAGCTCGGGCGGATCGTCGATACGCTGTTCGCGGGCCTTAGCGCGGCGGATGGCGGGGCGCGCGGGATCCAGGGGCTGCGCGCCGCCTGATCAGCCCCCGATCATCGTCACCCGGCCAGTCGCCGGCACCTGCACCACCGGGGCGGCGCGCAAGTACGCCTCCATCGAATCGAGATCGAGCGGGCCGACGACCGCGTCGGTGCCTTCCTTGAAGGTGGCGAACCCGTCGCCGCCCGCGCCGATGAAGTTGTTGAGCGTGACGCGGTAGCGCGCCGCCGGGTCGATCGGGGTGCCGTTCAGCGCCGCGGCGACCACCCGCTGGCCGGCGGGCCTCGCCGGGTCGAGCGTCATCGTGAAACCCTGGCTGACCGCGAGCACGTTCCAGTCGTTGGGATTGGCGAACTGCTCTTCGAGGATGCGCAGGATCTGCGCGCCGGTGTAGGTCCTGGTGACCAGCTCGTTGCCGAACGGCTGCACCGCGTAGATGTCGCCGAAGGTCACCGTGCCGCCGTCCCGCGCGAGCAGATCGGTGCGCACCCCGCCGGGGTTCATGAAGGCGACCTGCGCCCCGGCGCCGCGGGTGGCGGCGAGCTGCGCATCGGCGACGAGGTTGCCGAGCGCGCTCTCGGGCTTGCCGCGCAGCGCCGTGGCGGAGATGCGCCCGACCGGGCGGTTGGCGACTTCGGCCGCGGCGGCGGCGTAGCGCGCGACATAGGCGGCGACCCCGGCGTCGGGCGCGAAATTCTCGAACGCCGGATTGAGCGGCCGGCCGTCGCCCGCCGCGGGCCCGGCGCTCTGCACCGGCACGTTGCGCGCGGCGACCGCGGTGACGTCGTTCGCGCGCGGGTCGATCGTCAGCGCGATGTCGGTCAGCATCGTCCCGCCGTAGCCGGCGCTGGTCACCGTGAACCGCCGCGCCGGATCGACCGTGCCGAAGTCGCAGACGTACGAGCGGTGGGTGTGGCCCGAGATCACCAGGTCGATCCGCGGGTCGAGCCGCTCGAGGATCGTGCGCAAGTCGCCGGCGATCGCGCCGCAGCCGGTGAAGCTCGTTCCCGGCTCAGGCACCAGCCCCTGATGGATCGCGACCACCACCGCATCGGCCCCTTCGGCCAGCACTTTGGGCACTAGCGCGTTGATCGAATCCGCCTCGTCCTCGAAAGTCAGCCCCTCGATCCCGCCGGGCGAGACGATCTGCGCGGTGCCCTTGAGCGTCAGGCCGATCACCCCGACGGCCACCGCGCCGCGCCCGCGGCCGAAGCGCTTGATGCCGTAGCCGGGGAACAGCGTGTCGCCGCTTGCCGTGCGCACGTTGGCCGCGAGCATCGGGTAATCGCTGCCCCGGTAGTCCGGTTCGACCGCACACGGTTCGCGCAGGGTGAACTTCGCGCAGCCGCCTTCGCGCAGCCGCTTCAGCTCCTTCCAGCCGCGGTCGAATTCGTGGTTGCCGACGCTGGTGAAATCGACCCGCGCGCGGTTCATCACTCCCACGGTCGGCTCGGCGAGGAACAGCGAGCTCACCAGCGGGCTCGCGCTGACGAGGTCGCCCGCGCCGATCGCCAGGCTGTGCTCGTTCTGCGCGCGCAGCCGGGCCATGGCGCTGGCGAACCAGGCGGCGCCGCCGGCGTGGACCTCCTGCCGCCCGCCGCTGCCGTCGTCGAGCGCGATCGGGCGCTTCACCGGCTCGAGATTGCCGTGAAAGTCGTTAAACCCGATCACCCGCACGGTGACCGGCGCCGGCCCGGCCCCCGGCACGCTGGCGCAGGCGCCGAGGGCGAGGGCAAGCGGGAGGGCGAAGGCGTGGAGCGGGCGCGGCATGGGCGCCGGGTTGCCGCACCCGGCGGTTGCCGACAAGCGCAAAAAAAACGAGCGCCTATCCGCTTGAAAACAAGGGAACCGCCGCCGCGCCGCGGCCGTTC
Source organism: Cypionkella sp. (assembly GCA_041730635.1). Lineage (GTDB taxonomy): Bacteria > Pseudomonadota > Alphaproteobacteria > Sphingomonadales > Sphingomonadaceae > Tsuneonella. The sequence continues at coordinate 1,507 of JBGSBH010000178.1, read as the reverse complement.
GGACCGGGCAATGGCGGGAGGGCGTCGCAGGAGCTCGCCATGCAGACCGATCAGACCGCCGTCTTCGCGATCCTCGCGTTGATCCTCGTCGCCGCGCTTCTTCTGTGGTGGCTCTACCGCGCGCGGCGGACCGCGGCGCTGCGCGACCGCTTCGGGGCGGAGGAGTACGATCGTACCCGCCAGGCGCTGGGCGGCCGCGGCAAGGCCGAACAAGCGCTGCGCCGGCGCGAGCAGCGGGTGGCCGCGCTCGACATCCGCCCGCTCGCCCCCGCCGAGCGCCAGCGCTTCACCGGCGAATGGCAGGCGGCGAAGGCCCGCTTCGTCGACGATCCCGGGGTTGCCGTGGCCGAGGCCGACCGGGCGATCACCGGGGTGATGGCCGCGCGCGGCTACCCGGTCGACGATTTCGACGCGCGTTACGAAAGCCTCACCGTCGATCACGGCTCGGTCGCCCGCCACTACCGCGCAGGGCGCGAGCTATCGCGCAAGCACCGCGAAGGCCGCGCCACCACCGAAGACCTGCGCCAGGCGCTGGTCCACTACGAGGCGCTGTTCGAGGAACTGGTCGACGAGGCCCCGGCGCGGGGGACGGCCGGCGCCGCCTCGCGCCAGGCCCACGAAGCCTGATCGTTCAGCCTCCACCGGCGGCGACGGTCGCCAGCACCCGGTCGCCGCCCTGCCCGATGCGCCGGACCCGCAGCCGATCCGGCTTGCCGGGCTGGTGGATCGTGGCTTCGAGTACGTAGAGCACCCCGGCGCGCCAGGCGACGCCGCTCGGCGCCCAGCCAGCCGCGCTGCGGGCCGCGGTGCGCAGCCGGCCCCGGTGGGCCAGCACCACCCGCCGTTTTTCCCATTCGGCGATGTAGACCGACCCCGGGGCGCCGAGCGCGAGGCCGAAATTTCCGCGGGCGATACCCGTCGCCAGCACGTCCTGTGCGCCCGCCGCCGATACCCGGCGCAATACCCCGCGGTCGCGAAAAACCAGTCGCCCCTCGTTGTCGAGCGCGGTGCCCGCCAGGTCGGCGATCAGTGCGGGGCGGAAACGCCGGTCGTCGGCGGCGCTGCCGAACAGCCGGCGCGCGGGCCGCGCGCCGCACTTGCGATGACGAGCGCCGGCCCGCCGGCGAACGCCTGGTCGAGGTGCCAGGTGCAGCCCCGCCGGTCGCGCAGCAGGCCCACGCCGCGCTCGATCGTCTTGGTCGGGCCGTAACGCCACGATACCCGCCCCTGCGGCGTGCAGCGCCAGATGCCTTCCCGGTAGCTGCCATCGGCGGGATCGTAGGCGGACTCCTCGCCCCACAGCGAGCCGTCGGCCGACAACGCCAGCGCATGGATGTGCGCGCCCTGCGCCCGGCGGACGATCTGCGTCGAGCCGCCGGGTCCGATCGCGACTTTAAAAAAACTTTTTGAATATTTTTCAACCTAGACCCTTCAGTTGCTTTTATTTTAGGCACTTCAATAGGTGCATATTTATTCCACAAAATTCCTAACTGATGCACTTCAATTA
>JBGSBH010000177.1:0-5092 GCA_041730635.1 Cypionkella sp. | reverse complement strand
CCGAAGATGATCTTCTGCTCCTTGGGGATCTGCGACAGGATCGTCTCGGCCGAAGAGCTGGTGACGATCACGTCGGACAGCACCTTCACCTCGGTCGAGCAGTTGATGTAGGTGAGCGCGATGTGATCGGGGTGCGCCTCGCGGAACGCCTTGAACTTCTCCGGCGGGCAGGAGTCCTCGAGACTGCAGCCCGCGTCCATGTCGGGCAGCACGACGATCTTCTGTGGGCTGAGGATCTTGGCGGTGTCGGCCATGAACTTGACCCCGCAGAACGCGATCACGTCGGCGTCGGTCTCGGCCGCCTTGCGCGAGAGTTCGAGCGAATCGCCCACGAAGTCGGCGATGTCCTGGATCTGCGGCACCTGGTAATAGTGCGCGAGGATCACCGCGTTGCGCTCCCGGCGCAGGCGGTCGATCTCGGCGATGAGGTCGGCGCCGGCGAGCGGCACGCGGGGCTGGTCGGTCATCGCTATCCTCGAAGATGGGCGGCAAAGGGGTAAGCGCCCGGCGCCGAGATAGGGTCCCACGGGGCGGGCGGCAATGGCCCCGGGTGTGACGCCGGGCGGCCAGCGAAACTCTGTGACCTTCCGCCCCACAAGCCCTCCGGATCGGGCAGCGGATCGAGCCGCGAGGCGAGCCCGAGAAGCGCGGAATTGTCGGCTTTTCGCTCCATCCCGGTGCACCTGCCGCGATAGATGTGCGGCTTCAGCAGGCCCTCGATCGCGCGCCGGTACAGCTCCTCGCCTGTGACCTTCCGCCGGCCCGGCTCGCGGCCGAGCACCTGGTCCCACGCGGCCGCGAAGCTTTCCGCGCCAGGCTTGCGGCGCAGGCGATAGGCGGTCTCGCGCGCCATGCCGACCTTGCGCGCGGCGGCGGAGACCGAGCCGGTGATCGCCAGCTCGGCGAGGAAGCGCGCCTGGCGCTCGGCGGTCCACCCGTCGGCGCGGGCGCGCGGGGCAGCCGGCAGGAACGCGGGGACACGCGGGTGGCGCGCCTGGCGGCGAGCGGGGGGATAGCGTTTCATCCCCGAGCTTAAGGCACAAGAAGGGGCATGTAGGAAAATGAATTCGTTCGCAGGGCGCGCGCTACATCGCGAAACCCGGCGGCAGGTAGGCGACCATCGGCCGCTCGCCGCCCGGCGTGCCGGCGACCGCGGCTTCGGTGATCGCGTAGCCGAGCGGGCTGTAGGCGAGCAGCATCGAGACGACGAAGGTGCCGACATAGATCCCGGTCCCCCACCAGTACGCGGGGTGGACCTTGCCGCGCCGCCTGCGGTCCGCGATCATCGCGATCGCCGGGAAGATCAGGGTCGCCGTGATGACGATCTCCCACGCGTAGGGGATCAGCAGCGGCCCGGGCATCAGCCGGCCGAGCCCGGGGCCGGTCAGCACCGTCATCGAAACGAGCATCAGCCGGCGGTGCCAGCCGGTGTGCCGCTGCCGCCGCAGCGCCCACAGCGCCAGCCCGCCGAAGCACAAGAGCAGCATGACATTGCTGACGAGAAATTCGTTGAGGTCGAAGAAGAACGGCCCGCCGTTGCGCCGCGCGACATAGATCATGATCGCGATTCCCGCCGCGACCATCAGCGGAACCCACAGATACGCCGCCTTGCCGAGCTGGATGTGCAGCGCGCGCCGGCCGGTGGCGATCGTGTAGGCCTGCGCGAGGTAGAGCCCGATCCAGCCCATGAAGATCACGCCGTGGACGTGGTAGAGCAGCGGCGAGGCGAAGCGCGATCGGCCCATGGCCAGGTTGAGCGAGAAGCCGGCGACGATCGTCGCCGCCATCACGGCTGCCATGATCAGAAAGAAGCGGCGTTCGCGCTGCTCGGCCGACAGCGGCCCCGCGCCCGGTGCGAAGGTGGCCATGATCCCTCCCCAGCGATCGACCCGGGGCGAGCGATAGCAGAAATCCGCGCCGGCGGAAAACTCAGCGCGCGGGCGGCTCGCCCTCGAAGCGGACGGTGACCTTGGCCTCGGGGTAACCCGCCACCTGCAGCGGGATCGCCAGGTTCTGGCGCACCGCCTGCTTGGCCGCATCGCGCGCGAGCGCGAGCACTTGCGGGTTCTTGGCGAAAGCGGCCGCCTTGCGCTCGGCCTGGAGCGAGTTGTTGCGGCTGAGATCGGCTTGCGCCTTGGCGGTGACCCAGGTGCCTTCGGTGAACATCCGCGCGGCGCCCTCGTCGAGGTTGGGGCGCGATATGCGCAGCGGCGGAAGCACCACGTTCATCGTCTCGCTCGCCGGGTCCCAGGCAAAGGCGTCGCGGTCCATGCTGCCGAGGTCGAGGCGGTAGGTGACCGTGGCCGGAATGATCGTCGCCTGCCGACTCTTGAGAAGGTCGATCCCCAGCACCCCTTGGGCGTTCTCGCTCTCGGCGACCACCTCGAACCGGCTCGCGAACACCTGCAGCGAATTCTGCTTCTCGAAGGCGAGCATCGCCGATCCCACCGGATCGCCTTCCTCGGCGCCGAACGCGCGCCAGCCGAGCCAGGCGACCGCGGCGAGGAGCAGGATGACGATGAACCACGGCAGCGCCTGAACGCGGGCGAGCGGGCGCTCGTCCGCCACCGGTTCACGCAGCGCGGTGCCCTGGCGGTCTAGTGTGCGGTCCATACCTCGCCCGAACGGCCGGCGAGCCCGCGGCGTTCCAGATCGATGAGATGCGCGGTCACGCTCATCTCCGCGGCGCCGGCGAGCCGGGGATCGAGCCCCTTGTACATCAGTGGCACGAAGTCCGCCGCGCGCAGCGGCCCGCCCGACAGGAAGCGGACGATCTGGTTCTCGCGCTGGCGGCGGTGGCCGATCATCCCGCGCACCAGTTGGCGCGGGTTGTCGATCTGCGGCCCGTGCGCGGGGTAGTACACGCGGTCGCCGCGGGCGTAGAGCTTGTCGAGGCTGGCCATGTACGCGGCCATGTCGCCATCGGGTGGGACCACCACGCTGGTCGACCAGCCCATCACGTGGTCGCCGGTGAACAGCGCGCCGCTCTCCTCCAGTGCGAAGCACAGGTGGTTGGAGGTGTGGCCGGGGGTATGGACGGCGCGCAAGGTCCAGCCCGGGCCGGTCATCGCCTCGCCGTCCTCCATCACCCGGTCGGGCGCGTAGTGCCGGTCGAACGCGGCGTCGGCGCGGGGGCCGGAATCGTCGAGCACCAGCGGCGCGCAGCCGACGATCGGCGCGCCGGTCGCCTCGGCCAGCGGGCGCGCGGCGGGGGAGTGGTCGCGGTGAGTGTGGGTGCACATGATCGCCGCGACCGGGCTGTCGCCGATCGCGGCCCGCAGCGCGGCGATGTGCGCCGGATCCTCCGGCCCCGGGTCGATCACCGCCAGCGCGCCTTCGCCGCCGACCAGATACGTCTGCGTCCCGGTATAGGTGTAGGGCGAGGGGTTGGGCGCGAGCACGCGGCGGACCAGCGGCTCGAGCCGCTCGCTCGCGCCGGTCGGCCAGGGTTTGGGCGGAGGGCCTGCCATCCCCCTGCATATGGGGAAGCGTGTCAGACGTGTCGAGCCGGTGCTTCGAGACGCCGCATCGGCCATGGGCCTCAGCGGCTCCTCAGCACGAACGGATTTGCTGGTTTCCGCTCGTGCTGAGGAGGTGTCGAAGCCGCCGGCTGAGAGACCGTCTCGAAGCACCTCGACACTCCTGGCGCCCACCGGCAGAAAGTAGGTGATGACCGATCACATCCTCGTCCTCGACTCGGGGACCACCTCGACCCGCGCGATCGCGTTCGATCTGGCGGGCAAGGTCGCCGCGGTGGCCCAGCGGGCGATCACCCAGCACTATCCGCAGCCCGGCTGCGTCGAGCACGATGCGGGCGAGATCTGGCAGCACACGCTCGCTTGCGCGCGCGAGGCCGCGGGGGCGGTGGGGGCCCAGCGGATCGCGGCGATCGGCATCACCAACCAGCGCGAGACGGTGGTCGCGTGGGACCGCGAGAGCGGCGAGCCGCTCGCCCGCGCGATCGTCTGGCAGGATCGCCGCACCGCCGACTTCTGCGCCGAGCTCAAGGAAGCGGGGCACGAGGAGGACATCCAGCGGCGCACCGGCCTGCTGCTCGATCCGTATTTCTCGGGCACCAAGATGCGCTGGCTGCTCGAGCACGACGGCCAGGTGCGCGCCGCTGCCGAGGCGGGGCGGCTGGCGCTCGGCACGGTGGAGAGCTGGCTCACCTGGAAGCTATCGGGGGGTGCGCACCTCACCGACGCCTCGAATGCCAGCCGCACCCTGCTTCTCGCGCTCGACGGCGCGCAGTTCGACGAGGGGCTGTGCGATCTCCTGGGCGTTCCCCGCGCCGCCTTGCCGACGGTCGTCGACACGCACGGGCCGCTCGCCGAGACCGCGCTGCTCGGCCGGACGCTGCCGATCACGGGCCTCGCCGGGGATCAGCAGGCGGCGACCATCGGCCAGGCGTGCCTGGCGCCCGGCGAGACCAAATCGACCTACGGCACCGGCGCGTTCGTGCTGACCAACATGGGCGCGGCCATCCCGCGTTCCGAGCACCGGCTGCTCGGCACCGTGCTGACGCAGGCGGGGGGCGAGCGGACGTATGCGCTGGAAGGCTCGGTGTTCGTCGCGGGCAGCCTGGTGCAGTGGCTGCGCGACGCGCTCGGGCTCATCTCCAGCGCCGCCGAGACCGAGGCGCTCGCGCGCTCGGTCGAGGACAGCGGCGGGGTGACGATCGTGCCGGCGCTCTCGGGCCTCGGCGCGCCGCACTGGAATGCCGCCGCGCGCGGGGTGATCGCGGGTCTGAGCTTTGCCGCGGGCAAGGCGCACCTCGCCCGCGCCGCGCTCGAGGCGATGGCGCACCAGACGCACGATCTCGCGCAGGCGTTCGCTGCCGACGGGGCGCGCTGGCAGTCGCTCAAGATCGCCGGCGGGATGAGCGCCAACGACTGGATGGCGCAGGATCTTGCCGACATGCTCGGGATCGCGGTCGAGCGGCCCGACATGGTCGAGACCACCGCGCTCGGCGCGGGGATGTGTAAAAATTTAGGATGGGGACCTGAGGTTTACAATGCCACTGCCAACATTGAAATTGAAAATAGTCAAATCGATGAATCAGATTCAAAGACGGAAAAACTTTTAATTCGAC
>JBGSBH010000176.1:0-5146 GCA_041730635.1 Cypionkella sp. | reverse complement strand
GGCCCCCCGCCGCGCGCGCGATCCCGACGCGCTCGACCGCATCGTCGGTCACGTCGCGCAGCCCGGCGGTGTCGACCAGCACGAACGGCAGCCCGGCGATCGCCACCGGCCGCTCGATGACATCGCGGGTGGTGCCCGGGGTGGCCGCGGTGATCGCTGCCTCGTCCTCCAGCAAGGCGTTGAACAGGCTGGACTTTCCCGCGTTCGGCGGGCCCGCCAGCACGACCCGGAAACCTTCGCGCAGCGGCTCGGCGCGCGGCCGCTCGAGCCACTTGCGAATCTCGCCGGCGAGCGCCTCGACCCGACTGGCGAAATCGCCCGGCAGCGCCCCGACATCGTCCTCGTCCCCGAAGTCGAGCGTCGCCTCGAGCGTCGCCGACAGCGCCAATACGCGCTCGCGCCAGGCTTCGACCTGCCGTGACAGCGCACCCCCCGCCATCGCCATCGCCGCGCGCCGCTGCAGCTCGGTTTCCGCCGCCAGGAGGTCGGCGAGCCCTTCGGCTTCCGCGAGATCGATCCGTCCGTTGGCGAACGCGCGGCGGGTGAACTCGCCGGGTTCGGCCCTGCGCAACCCCGGCATGGCCGCCAGTTCGCGCTCGACCGCGGCGACCACCGCGCGCCCGCCATGCAGGTGCAGCTCGGCGACATCCTCGCCGGTCGCCGTCCCCGGGCCGGGGAGCCACAGCCCGAGCGCGCGATCGAGCACCTCGCCCTGGCGATCGCGCAAAGTCATCGCCCCCGCCCGTCGCGGCTCGGGCCGGCGCCCGGCGAGCGTGTCGAGCGCCTCGCCGGCTTGCCGCCCGCTGATTCTGATGACCGCGATGGCGGCGGGCGGCGCGCCGCTGGACAAGGCGAAGATGGTGTCGGTCATGTAATGAACGAGTCGGATTAGTGCCGACGAAACCGCCGACTGTGCCGATTCACTCGCCTTTGGTGTCGACCGTCTGTGGTTTGCCCCCGGCACCCGCCGCGGCGGCGCCTTCCATGAAATTCTGGAACAATTTCATGCCGATCTGCCCCATCGGCGCGATCTGCCCGGCGATTTCCTGCAGCTTGTCGACGCTGCCGACGCCCTTCATCGCCTTGGCCATCAGCTCGACATAGACTTCGTTGGCCTTGCCGACATCGGGCAAGCCCATGAAAGTACGCGCTTCCTCGGGGGTGCAGTCGATCTCGATATGGACTTTCATCGCGCTCTCCCGATTGCCAGTGAGGGTTTGGCAAATTCCGCCGCGCCGCGCTAGGGTCGGCGGGAACAGGAGACAGCGATGGCCGATACGATCCGAATCCCGACCCTGGCCGGCGACGCCGCGTTTCCGGTCTACCTCGCGCGGCCCGCGGCGGAAGCGCGCGCGGCGATCATCGTCATCCCCGAGATCTTCGGGGTCAATCCGGGGATCCGCGCGAAATGCGATGGCTGGGCGGCGAAGGGCTACCTCGCCGCGGCGCCCGACATCTTCTGGCGCTTCGCCGAGGGCGAGGAGCTCGATCCCGACGTGCCCGAGCAGTTCCAGCGGGCCCTGGAAAACATGGGCAAATTCTCGCCCGACGACTGCATTCGCGACATCGAGGCGCTGATCCATCACCTGAAGCGCCAGGAAGGCTGCGAAAAGGTCGGGCTGGTCGGGTTCTGTCTCGGCGGACGGATGGCCTACATGGCCGCGACCCGCACCGACATCGACGCCTCGGTCGGTTACTACGGCGTGATGATCGACCAGATGCTCGGCGAAGCGCACGCCATCGCCAACCCGCTGATGCTGCACATCCCCACCGCCGACCACTTCGTCGGGCCCGAAGCGCAGGCCGCGATCCACGCCGCGCTCGATCGCCACCCCAAAGTCACGCTGCACGATTACGAAGGCCTCGACCACGGCTTCGCCGCCGAGACCGGCAACCGCCGCGACGAAGCCGGCGCGCAGCTAGCCGATACCCGAACCGAAGCGTTCTTCGCCGAGCATCTCGCCGCCTAATCCTCGTAGGCGGCGATCGCCCCGAACAGCTTGGTCAGCCCGGCGCGCTCCGCTTCGGTGAGCTCGGGGCGCCAGATCTCGAACAGCAGCACCGTGCGCGATCGATCGCCGTCATTGCGCGCCTCGTGCTCGATGCTGTCGTCGAAGATCAGCGGCACGCCGCCCTGCCATTCGCGCACCTCGTTGCCGACCCGCAGGCTGCAGCGGGGCGCGGTGCGGATCGGGATGTGGCAGATCAGCCGGGTATTGAGCATCCCGTGATGCGGCCGGATGTGCGTCCCCGGCTGCAGCCGCGACCAGTGGGCAATCGGCGAGCGGCCGGGAATGCGCGGCATCGGCGCGTGCTCGAGCGCGGCCATCGTCGCCGGGCAGCGCGCGGCGTTGGCTGCCACCGGCTCGCCGCCGCGCCAGAACCAGAACGCGCTCCAGGCAGGATCGTCGAGCAGCGGGTTGTTGGGCGCCGGACCCTTCCCGTCGCGCACGACGTAGGGGCCGAAGTCGCCCGCCTGCTCGTCCGCCTCGATCGCCCCTAGCTCCCGTTGCATCGCCGGCAACAGGTCGAGCATCGGCGCGAGCCAGGGAAACTCCGCGCATTCGAAGAACTGGCGCTGGGGAAGCTCGGGAAAATAGAACACCGACGGCTGCTGCAGGAAGAGCTCGCGGGTGCCGGCGAGCAGATCGAGCGCCAGCGCAAGGCGCGGCGACGACGCCGGCCCCACCGTGTCGCGCAGGTATTCGGCATAGCGCTGCTGGCTCGCGGCGATGAACCGGCGGCCGTGCTCGAGCACCGGAGCGAGCTGCGGCGGGCACCCGCCGGTGAGCGCCTGCTGGTTGAGCGCCGCCTGGTAATGGCTCGCCGCCGCGCGCGGATCGCCCTCCTGCTCGAGCAGCTGCGCCTTGAGCAGGAGCGCCGCGACATGGCGTTTATCGAGCGCCAGCCGGCGATCGAGCGCAGCCAATGCGCCCGCCCGGTCGCCGGTCGCCGCCGCGGCGTTAGCGAGCAGTTCCCACGGCATCTCGGCGGCGGGCAGCTCGCGCGACAAGCCCTGCAGCAGTTCGGCCGCGCGGGCGAAGTCGCGCACCTTGAACGCGTCGATCGCCTGCGCCAGCCGCTGGTCTCGATCCCCCGCCACAACCCTGCCCTCGCCAAGTCCCCGGCTGGATGATAACCTATGTCGGCTCGAGGGAAAGGACCGGCGATGCACCGCGGACTGGAAAACTGGCACCGGGTTCTCGCCGGCGGCAACCGACCGGAAGAGCTGGCCGCGATCATCCGCGAGGACGCGGTGTTCCACTCGCCGGTGGTGCACACTCCGCAGGAGGGCCGCGACAAGGTGGTCGCCTACCTCGCCGCGGCCGGCGTGGTGCTCAATACCGACAGCTTCCGCTACGTTCGCGAATTTGCCGAGGGGCCGCACGCGCTGCTCGAATTCGTCACCGAGCTTGGCGGGATCCACATCAACGGGGTCGATATCATCACGTTCGACGAGGCGGGGATGATCGCGGACTTCAAGGTGATGGTCCGGCCGCTGAAGGCAATCAACAAAGTGTGGGAAGTGATGGCTGCCCAGCTTGAGCGGCAGCGCGCCTGACCGGCTATCGGCGGAGCTAGTTGAGCACCGCGAAGTTGGTGACGAGCTCGCGCACGACGGGCGATAGTTGCCGCGGAAGCTCGCTCGCGAGCGCCTCACGACGGCTCGATCCTTGGCCCGCGAGCCGCAGCCGGTGCATCCGCCAGTCGGGGCAACTGCGCTCCGCTATCGGCTCGTCGGCGAGTTTGAGCATTCCGGCATGGCGCGGGTCGCGCGCCAGGGTGGAAATCATCCTCAAAAGCGGCGCTTCGGGCCCTTCGAGAAGCTGCAGGAAGTTGCGCCCGTTGTAATACAGGAAGCCGGTCAGGCCGAGACGTTCGTTGTTGCGCTCGGCGGCCGCGACGATCGCATCGACTTCGGCTTCGGGCAGCGTGTTAGCAGTGCTGATATAGACGAACCTGCGCATCGCGACCCCCGGACTGCCCGCCGCCGCATCAATGGGGTGCCGCAGTCGCTGTTGTCAACGCGGGCGCCGATGATCGTGCCCTCTCAGGCAGCGGCGCGGCGCGGCGTCAGCGCGGCTTCGATGTGCGTCAGCACGTGCCGCGGCACCCCTTTGCCGGCCAGATCGCCCAGCATCTCGGCGATCTTGCCCGGGCGGAAGTCGACCCGCTGCATGCGCCAGGCCGGAAGCAGGCGGCGGCTCGCCGGCTGGCGGCAGAGAACCTCGAGATCGCGGTGCCGGCGATCCGCGGCGAGGTCCGCCATCAGCAGATCGATCGATTCCGCCGGCCCCTCGAGGAACTGGATGAACTGGTCCTGCGCGTAGATCAGGAACCCCGTTAAATCGCGCGCAGGATTGTCGCGCGCCGAGCTTTCGATGATGGCGAAGACCTGGTCCGCGAGCAGACCGTCGCGGGCGTACGAGCGATAGAGCAACTGTTCCATGGGGCGACCTCCAACGATCGCCCGCCTCGCACGCTGCGCGTTAACATCGCGTCTAGCCGGCCGTACGATTCCACGCCAAACGGCGCGGGCGATCGGCGCCGGCCTACTGGTTCATCGTCGCGAAGAAGTCCTCGTTGGTCTTCGAATCCTTCATCTTGTCGAGCAGGAACTCCATCGCGTCGACGGTGCCCATCTGCATCAGGATCCGGCGCAGGACCCACATCTTCGAAAGCTTGTCCTTCTCGACCAGCAACTCTTCCTTGCGGGTGCCGGACTTGCCGACGTCGAGCGCCGGGAAGATGCGCTTGTCGGCGACCTTGCGGTCGAGCACGATCTCGCTGTTGCCGGTGCCCTTGAACTCCTCGAAGATGACCTCGTCCATCCGGCTGCCGGTGTCGATCAGCGCCGTGGCGATGATCGACAGCGAGCCGCCCTCTTCGATGTTGCGCGCGGCGCCGAAGAAGCGCTTCGGCCGCTGCAGCGCGTTGGCGTCGACGCCGCCGGTGAGCACCTTGCCCGAGGCCGGCACCACCGTGTTGTAGGCGCGCGCCAGGCGGGTGATCGAGTCGAGCAGGATGACCACGTCCTTCTTGTGCTCGACGAGTCGCTTCGCCTTCTCGATCACCATCTCGGCGACCTGCACATGGCGTTCCGGCGGTTCATCGAACGTCGAGCTGATTACCTCGGCGCCTTTGC
>JBGSBH010000175.1:0-5169 GCA_041730635.1 Cypionkella sp. | reverse complement strand
CGCGAAGATCTTCAACTGGCTGTTCACGATGTACCGCGGGCAAATCCGCTTCGAACTGCCGATGATGTGGGTCGTGGCGTTCATGCTGACGTTCGTCGTCGGCGGGATGACCGGGGTGCTGCTGGCGGTGCCGCCGGCTGACTTCGTGCTGCACAACTCGCTGTTCCTCGTCGCGCACTTCCACAACGTGATCATCGGCGGGGTGGTGTTCGGTTTGTTCGCCGGGATGACCTACTGGTTCCCCAAGGCGTTCGGCTTCAAGCTCGACGAGTTCTGGGGCAAGATAACCTTCTGGGGCTGGGTGATCGGTTACTGGGTCGCGTGGACGCCGATCTACATCGTCGGGCTGATGGGCACGACGCGCCGGGTGCGCTACTTCGACGATCCGAGCTTGCAGATCTGGTTCGTCATCGCCGGGATCGGCGCGCTGATCATCGGCGTCGGGATCATCGCCTTCGTCATCCAGATCGCCATCAGCATCAAGAATCGCGACAAATTGCGCGATACCACCGGCGACCCGTGGGAAGGGCGGACGCTCGAATGGTCGACCACCTCGCCGCCGCCGCACTACAACTTCGCGTTCACGCCGGTGGTCCACGATCTCGACGCGTGGTACGACATGAAGCAGCGGGGGTATCGCCGGCCCGAGGGCGGCTATCGCCCGATCCACATGCCGCGCAACACCGGGACCGGGGTGATCCTGGCGGGCCTGTCGACCGTGCTCGGCTTCGCGATGATCTGGTACATCTGGTGGCTCGCGGCGGTTGTGTTCGTGGCGCTCGTCGCGGTCGCGATCGGGCACAGCTTCAACTACAACCGTGACTATCACATTCCGGTGGAGGAAGTGGTCCGCACCGAAAGCGGCCGCCTCGCGGGAGCGGCGGCGTGACGGCGCGCGGCGACGCGATCGCGGTCGAGGGCGGACCCGATCCCACCTGGCACCTGGTCGAGCAGGAGGGCCACGACCACGGAACCGGCAGCCCGACGGCGCTCGGCTTCTGGATCTACCTGATGAGCGACGCGCTGCTGTTCGCGACGATCTTCGCGACCTTCGGCGTGCTCAGCACCAGCTACGCCGGCGGGCCGACCCCGCGCGAGATCTTCGACCTGCCGCTGGTGGCGCTCAATACCGCGCTGCTGCTGGTGTCGTCGATCACCTTCGGGTTCGCGATGCTGTCGGCGGTGGCGGGCTCGGTCGGGCGTACGCGGGCCTGGCTGGTGGTGACCGCGCTGCTCGGCGCGGCGTTCGTCGGCGTCGAGCTCTATGAATTCGGGCACATGATGGCCGAGGGCGCGACCCCGCAGCGCAGCGGGTTCCTCTCCGGATTCTACGGGCTGGTCGGCACTCACGGCGCGCACGTGACGGTGGGCATCGTCTGGATCGCGGTCATGCTGGTGCAGATCGGCAGGCGCGGCCTGATCGTCGAAAACCGCCGCCGGCTGCTGTGCCTCAGCATGTTCTGGCACTTCCTCGACATCATCTGGATCGGGGTGTTCACTTTCGTCTACCTGCTAGGAATGCTGCGATGAGCGACTCCGAGATCGTCCGCGCCGATCCCGTGCTCCACGCCCATGGCGACGAGCACGGCCACGGCACGCTGCGCGGCTATCTGATCGGCTTCGTGCTGTCGGCGGTTCTGACGGTGATCCCGTTCGCGCTGGTGATGGCCGGCTCGCCGTTCACCGCGGGGTGGACGGTGGCGATCGTGGTCGCCTGCGCGATCGTCCAGATCGCGGTGCACAGCGCCTACTTCCTCCACCTCAACACCAGCGGGGAGGGCGGGTGGACGCTGCTCGCCTACGTCTTCACCGCGGTGATCGTGATCATCACCATCGCCGGATCGCTGTGGATCATGTACCACCTCAACACCAACATGATGCCGGGCATGCCGACCGGGCAGGCGAACCAGACCCCGTGAGCACCGGGCGCGGGCGCTTCGCGCTGCCCGCACTTTGCCTGATCGGCTTCTGCCTGTTTGCGGCGCTGGGCGTCTGGCAACTTGAGCGGCGGGCGTGGAAGCTCGACCTGATCGAGCGGGTGGAGCGGCGGATCCATGCCGCCCCGGTCCCGCCGCCGCCGCCCGAGAGATGGGACCGCGTGGCACCGCGAGAGATCGAATACCGCCGCGTGGCGCTGCGCGGATGGTACCGGCACGAGGCCGAGACGCTGGTCGACGCGCTGACCGAGCGGGGGCCGGGGTTCTGGGTTCTCACTCCGCTGCGCACCGACAACGGCACGTTCTTGGTCAATCGCGGCTTCGTCCCGCGCGAGAAGCGCGACCCGGATGCCCGCCGCGCGGGCCAGGTGACCGGCGAGGTCGCCGTCACAGGCCTCGTCCGGCTGTCCGAGCCCGGCGGGCGTTTCCTGCGGCCCAATCGACCGGCGGAGGATCGCTGGTACTCGCGCGATGTCGGCCGGATCGCCGAGCGCCGCGGGCTCGCCCGGGTAGCGCCGTTCTTCATCGATGCCGACGAGGCGCCCAATCCGGGCGGGCATCCGCTCGGCGGGCTCACCATAGTGCGCTTCCGCAACACGCACCTGATCTATGCGCTGACCTGGTTCGGGCTCGCTTTCCTTTGCCTGTTTGGCCTCGTCGTCGCGCTCCGCCCTGGTCACTCGCGCGAGCAGACTTGACTTTCGGATATAACGATATCTTTATACGTGGGTGACGATCGAAACGGTCATTCGCGCGCTCGGCGATTCAACCCGGCTCCGGATCATGCGGCTGATCGGGGCGATGGAGCTGGCCGTCGGCGAACTGGCACACGTGCTCGGGCAGAGCCAGCCGCGGGTTTCGCGCCATGTGGCGATCCTCTGCGATGCGGGGCTGGCCGAGCGCCGGCGCGAAGGGAGCTGGGTGTTCCTGCGGCAGTCCAGCGCCGCCGGATCGGGGATCGCGCGCGCGATATCCCGGCTGCTCGCCACCGCCGAGGAAGAGGACGCCGCCTTCGCGCAGGTCTGTGCCGACGATCGCCGTCATCTCGCTGCGATCCGGGAGACCCGCGAGAAAAGCGCCGGCGAATTCTTCGCCCGCCATGCCGCCGAATGGGACCAGCTGCGTGCTCTGCTCGCGCCCGCGGACGCGGTCGAGCAGGCGCTCCTCGCGGCGCTCGGCCAAGCGGCCGGTACCGGTTCGCCCGAGGCGCTCGGCCGGGTGCTCGATATCGGTACCGGAACCGGCCGCATCGCCGAACTGCTCGCGCCGATCGCGGACGCGGTCACCGGGCTCGACAAGAGCCCCGAGATGCTCCGCTTCGCCCGCGCCCGGCTGCAACATCTGCCGAGCGGGCGGGTCGAGCTGTTGCAGGGCGATTTCGCCGCGCTGCCGTTCGCCGCGGCGAGCTTCGATACGGTCGTGTTCCACCAGGTGCTGCACTATGCGCAGCAGCCCGAGTACGCGCTGGCCGAGGCCGCGCGGGTGTGCCGCCCCGGCGGGCGCATCGCGATCGTCGACCTTGCCGCCCACGAGCGCGAGGATCTGCGGCGGACGCACGCGCATGCCCGGCTCGGCTTCGCCGACGAGCAGATGGGAGCCATGCTCGAGCGGCTCGGCTTCGCCAGCACACCGCCCGCGACGGTGGCGGGGGGCGAGCTGGCGGTGAAAGTGTGGACCGCGCGGCGGTGCGCGCCCGAGGTCCCGCGGATCGGCGGCGGCCCGGCCGCCCCCTTGCGCAAGGCCGCCGGGCGATGAACGCCGAGATCGCCCACGCCCGCCCGCTCTACGCCTCGCTCCCCGGCGATATCGGCGTCAGCTTCGAATTCTTTCCTCCGAAGACCGACAAGATGGCCGAAACGTTGTGGAGCAGCGTGGAAACGCTCGCCCCGCTGCGGCCCGATTTCTTCTCGGTCACCTATGGCGCCGGCGGCTCGACCCGCGAGCGCACCCATGCCGCGGTCGAGCGGATCGTGCGCGAAACGCGCATCCCGGCCGCCGCGCACCTCACCTGCGTCGGCGCCACGCGCGAGGAAGTCGACAAGGTCGCCCGTGCCTACTGGGAAGTCGGCGTACGCCACATCGTCGCGCTGCGCGGTGACGTGGCCGAGCCGGGCTCGGTCTACGCGCCGCATCCGCAGGGGTACGCCAACGCCGCCGACCTGGTCGCCGGACTCAAGCGGATCGCCCCGTTCGAGATTTCGGTCGGCGCCTATCCCGAGCGACACCCGGATTCGGCGGACGAGGCCGCGGCTCTCGACAACCTGAAGCGCAAGATCGACGCCGGGGCGACCCGCGCGATCACCCAGTTCTTCTTCGATCCCGAATGCTTCTTCCACTTTCGCGACAAGGCGGCGGCCGCGGGGATCGAGGCGGAGATCGTCCCCGGCGTGATGCCGGTGCTGAGCTTCGCCAGCGTCCAGCGGATGAGCGGGCTGTGCGGCACCGCGATCCCGCACTGGATGGAAACCCTGTTCGCCGGGCTCGATGAGAAGCCCGCCGCGCGCCAGCTCGTCGCCGCGACGATCGCCGCCGAGCTGTGCCGCCGGCTCTACGCCGGCGATGTGCGCCAGTTCCACTTCTACACCCTCAACCGCGCCGAGTTGAGCTACGCGATCTGCCACTTGCTCGGCGTGCGACCGAAGGAGACCGCCGATGACCCGGCGTGAGCAGTTCCTCGACCAGTGCGCCCGGCGCATCCTGGTGACCGATGGCGCGTTCGGCACCGAGATCCAGAGCTGGAACCTGGCAGAGGCCGACTACGCCGGCTCGCTCGGGCTGGCGCGCGACCAGAAGGGCAACAACGATATCCTGGCGCTGACGAAGCCTGAAGTGCCCGAAGCGATCCACCTCGCCTATTTCGAAGCCGGCGCCGATATCGCCGAAACCAACACCTTCTCCGCCAACCGCATCAGCCAGGCCGACTACGGCGCGGAACATCTCGTGCGCGCGATCAACGTCGAGAGCGCGCGGCTCGCCCGGCGCATCGCCGACGAGTTCGCGGCGGAGGACGGCCGCCCGCGCTTCGTCGCCGGCGCGATCGGGCCGACCAACAAGACGCTGTCGCTGTCACCCGACGTCGAGGACCCGGGCTTCCGCGAGATCGACTGGGACACGCTGGTCGACGTCTACCGCGAACAGGCCGAGGCGCTGGTCGAAGGCGGGGCGGACTTCATCCTGATCGAGACGGTGTTCGACACATTGAACGCCAAGGCGGGGATCATGGCGGTCAAGC
>JBGSBH010000174.1:0-5178 GCA_041730635.1 Cypionkella sp. | reverse complement strand
CGCAAGTTTGCCGGTTTCGAGTATCCAGAGGATGAGCTCGCCGCCGCGCTGGCGCACGAGTTCGCCCACAACCTGCTGGCGCACCGCGCGTGGCTGAAAGGGGCGGGGCGCAAGGCGAAGAACATCCGCCTGACCGAGCGCGAGGCCGACCGGCTGATGCCCTGGCTGCTCGCCAACGCCGGCTACGATCCCGCCGCCGCGGTACGCTTCTTCCGCAAGTGGGGCCCGGGCAACGACGGGTGGATCTTCCGTGCTCCCACGCATGACGGGTGGGACGAGCGGGCCGAGGCGGTTGAGGGCGAGCTGCCGCTGATCGCCCGCGTGCGCGCGAGCGGCGGCGCGGCCGACTGGCGCGCGCACTTCCGCCGCGAGGTAGCGCGCTAGGCGGCTTCGGCGACCTTGGCGTAGAGCGAGTTGATCGGCCGGGCCATCACCCGCCGCACCATCGGCTCGAAGAATTCGAGCGGCTCGCTCTCGTAGTCCGGGTCGAACGCGGCCTGATCGTACTTCTCGCAGAACTCGGCGCAGGCATCGAAATAGGGCGAGCCGCGGAACTGCTCGCGCGAGTGCTGGTCCATGCCCAGATAGTGGAAGTAGTAGTAGCCCTGAAAATGCCCGTGGTTCTGGCAGATCCAGTGCACTTCCTCGCTGACGAACGGCTTGATGATCGAGGCGGCGACTTCAGGGTGGTTGAAGGTGCCGAGCGTGTCGCCGATGTCGTGCAGCAGCGCCATCACCACGTAGGCCTCGTCGCGCCCGTCGCGATGCGCGCGGGTGGCGGTCTGCAGCGAATGTTCGAGCCGGCAGACCGGGAAGCCGCCGAAATCGCCGTCGAGCAGCTTGAGGTGATCGAGCACGCGGTCGGGCAGCCCGCGGGCGAAGGCCATGTATTCCCCGCCGATGATCGCCCAATCCTCGCGGGTGCCTTCCTTCATCTCGCGGAACTTGGCCCGCTCGGCCGCGCCGTGCACGGCATCCAGCAGGGTATCCTGATCGCTCGCCATCTTCGCTCTCCTCGCGGCCCGGCATAGCGCAAGCCGCCGCCGGATGCCAAAACTTGTCTCTTGCCCGGGGCAAAACTAGGTTACGCCCTGCCGATGGCCGTGTTGCCTTTCCGCCCCGCGCCGTTCTTCGAGAACAAGAACGCCGCGTTCTGGAACCTGCAGTTCGCGGGCTGGGGCGGGGTGTTCGCGCTGCGCGCGGTGTCGGCGATGGCCAACGAGCAGCCGTGGGAACTGCTGCTGGTGATCCTGGTGCAGGTGGTCACCGGATTCGCCATCAGCCTGATCCTGTCGGTGGTCTACGGCTGGCTGATCCGCCGCAGCGCGCTGTTCACCACCGGGATGACCGCGCTCGCGCTGGCGGTGGCGGTGGCGCTCTACGCGGCGATCGACGCCTGGCTTCAGGGCATCTACTTTTCGGGCGTACGCGACACGACCTTCGCGCAGCGGATGGTGGCGCTGGCGTTCCTCGACGGGATGCTGCTCGGGGCGTGGTCGGCGCTCTATTACGCGATCAATTTCTTCCTCACTGTCGAGGAGCAGGCCGACCGGCTCGAGCGGCTCGAGGCGCAGGCGACCAGCGCGCAGCTCGCGATGCTGCGCTACCAGCTCAACCCCCATTTCCTGTTCAACACGTTGAATTCGATCTCGACGCTGGTGCTGCTGAAGCAGACCGAGCCGGCGAACGCGATGCTCACCCGGCTGTCGGCCTTCCTGCGGCACACGCTGGTCAGCGAGCCGGGCGCCAAGGTAACGATCGCGCAGGAGGTGGAGACGCTGCAGCTCTATCTCGGGATCGAGCGGATGCGGTTCGAGGAGCGGTTGCGCACCGAGTTCCGCATCGAGCCCGAGGCGGCTAATGCCTGCCTCCCTTCGATGCTGCTGCAGCCGCTGGTCGAGAACGCGATCAAGTACGCGGTCAGCCCGCAGGAGGAAGGCGCCTCGATCACCCTGTCGGCGCAACTCGTCGGACGCAGGCTCCGGATCGCCGTGTCCGACAGCGGGCCGGGATTGCGCGAGGGCAGTGCGCAGAGCAGCGTTTCCGCGTCGCTTGCGGGGGTGGGCAGGACGGTGTCGACCGGCGTCGGCCTCGCCAACATCCGCGACCGGTTGCAACAGGCCTACGGCGAGGACCACCGTTTCGAAATCCGCAACCCGCCCGAAGGCGGCTTCACGGTGATCATCGAGATCCCCTACGAGCCGGCCGCCAAATCCGGGCCCGCCGCGGCGGCCGCGGCCGCTGTTGCCCCCGGCTTGCCCCCCACCCCCGCGCCGGCCGCGGCGCCC
Organism: Cypionkella sp.; assembly: GCA_041730635.1. Taxonomy (GTDB): domain Bacteria; phylum Pseudomonadota; class Alphaproteobacteria; order Sphingomonadales; family Sphingomonadaceae; genus Tsuneonella. The sequence goes on along the minus strand of JBGSBH010000174.1, from coordinate 2,890 downwards.
GCCATCGGAACTTCTGCCGCATGACCATCCGCACCCTGATCGTCGACGACGAGAAACTCGCCATCCAGGGGCTGCAGTTGCGGCTCGACAAGTTCGACGACGTCGAAGTGATCGGCACCTGCGCCAACGGCCGCGAGGCGATCCGCGCGATCAAGACCGAGAAGCCGGACCTCGTGTTCCTCGACATCCAGATGCCCGGCTTCGACGGGTTCTCGGTGGTCAAGGGGGTGATGGAGATCGAGCCGCCGCTGTTCGTCTTCGTCACCGCGTTCGAGGAGCACGCGATCCGCGCGTTCGAGGCGAACGCGGTCAATTACCTGATGAAGCCGGTGGACGAGGACAAGCTGGCCGACACCGTCGAGCGGGTGCGCCAGCGGCTGGCCGAGAAGCGCAGCGCCGAGGAGGCGGAAAAGCTCAAGACCGTGCTCAGCGAGGTCGCGCCCGACGCGGCCGAGGAATTCGCCGCCGAAGCGCCGCCGGGCGACAGCGCCGACCGCTACGAAAAGCTGATCAATATCAAGGATCGCGGACAGATCTTCCGCGTCGAGATCGATTCGATCGAGCACATCGAGGCCGCCGGCGACTACATGTGCATCTACACCGGCGACAACTCGCTGATCCTGCGCGAGACGATGAAGGATCTCGAGCGCCGGCTGGACCCGCGCACGTTCCAGCGCGTCCACCGCTCGACGATCGTCAATTTGAACCAGGTCCGCCAGGTCAAGCCGCACACCAACGGCGAATGCTTCCTGGTGCTCGATTCGGGGGCCGAGGTGAAGGTCAGCCGCAGCTACCGCGACGTGGTGGCACGGTTCGTTCACTGACGGTGGCGCTCGTCATTGCGCGGAGCGCAGCGACGAAGCAATCCATCTCCCGCGCTCGGGCGATGTGCCACGATGGATTGCCGCGCAACCTGGCGGTTGCTCGCAATGACGAAAGCGAGGGCCGATGCGCTTCGAACTCCCCGGCTTCGATCTAGACCGCTTCGTCCGCGAAACGCTCGCCGAGGTCCTGCCGGGCGGCGGGCGCGACGTCACCAGCGAGAGCGTGATCCCGGCCGATGCCCGGTTCGCCGGGGTGATGGACAGCCGCGATCCGATCGTCGTCGCCGGGCTGCCCATCGCCGCCGCGTTCTTCCGCGCGCTCGATCCGGCAATGGCGATCGAGCTGCTGGTGGAGGAGGGGGCGCAAGTCTCGCCCGGCACCGACCTGATGCGGCTCGAGGGCAACGCGCGCGCGATGCTCACCGCCGAGCGCAGCGCGCTCAACACCGTCCAGCACCTGTCGGGCATCGCCACCCTGACGCAGCGCTACGTCCAGGCGATGGACAATCCGGGGTGCACCCTCCTCGACACCCGCAAGACGATCCCCGGCCTGCGCCATCTCGAGAAGTACGCGGTGCGGATGGGCGGGGGCAGCAACCACCGGATGGGCCTGTGGGACGCGGCGATGATCAAGGACAACCACGTCCTCGTCGCCGGCAGCGTCGGCGAGGCGGTGCGCCGCGCGGTCGCTGCGGGTGTTCGCGAGATCATCTGCGAGGTCGACCGGATCGATCAGATCGAACCCGCGCTCGCCGCCGGCGCCACCCGCCTGCTACTCGACAACATGGATCCGGGCGAGCTGCGACAAGCTGTCGCGCTCGTCGCCGGGCGCGTACCGACCGAGGCGAGCGGTGGGATCACGCTCGACACGATCGCGGCCAAGGCGGCGACGGGGGTCGATTACGTCTCGGTCGGCCGCTTGACGCAGAGCGCCCCGGCGGCGGACATCGGACTCGATTTTACCCCGCTGTGAAGCCGCTCGCCGGCCTTGCCCTGCTGGCGATCGCCGCTCCGCTCAGCGCGCAGGCCTACCAGTGCCGTATGCCGCAGCGGATCGCCGCACCCCCTGTCGTGCCTGACGGGCCCGCGCGGCGCGTGCCGATCACGGGCTATACGCTCGCGCTCAGCTGGAGCCCTGAGTATTGCAAAGGGCGCGGGCAGCGTCCGGCCGACGCCCTGCAGTGCGGCGGCGCGAACGGACGCTTCGGGCTGGTGGTGCACGGCCTGTGGCCGGAGGGCCGCGGCGCCTGGCCGCAGTGGTGCCCCTCGCCGCGCAAGGTTGTGCCCGCCGAACTGCGGCGCAACGCGTGCATGATGCCCTCGGCCCGGCTGCAGGCGCGCGCCTGGGCGAAGCACGGCGCCTGCATGGTGCGCACGCCGGAGCGCTACTTCAAGGTGACGCGCATCCTGTTCGAGAGTTTGCGGCTGCCCGATTTCGACCGGCTGTCGAGAGATCCCGAGCTCAGCGCCGGGCTGATCCGCGCCCACTTCGCCGCCGCCAACCCCGGCTGGCCGCCCGCGGCGGTGGGGCTCGAGCTCAACGAGCGCGGATGGCTGGAGGAAGTGCGGCTCTGCTATGACAAGCGCTTCTTGCCGCGCGCCTGCGACCGGCGGCGACTGGGCCCCGCAGACGAGGCAGCGGTAAAGATCTGGCGCGGGCTCTAGCGCCGCTCACGAAAGAAGCTTCGCAGCAGTTCCCCGGCTTCCGCCTCGCCGATCCCGGCGATCACCTCGGGCCGGTGAAGACACTGCGGATGGTCGAACACCCGCGCACCGTGGGCGACCGCGCCGCCCTTGGGATCGGGCGCGGCATACGTCACCCGCGCGATCCGCGCGTGAACGATCGCGCCGGCGCACATCGCGCACGGCTCGAGCGTGACGTGGAGTTCGCACCCCGCCAGCCGCTCGTCGCCGAGCGCCTGCGCGGCGGCGCGGATCGCCGCGATCTCGGCATGCGCGGGGGGGTCGCGAAGGCCACGCGGGGCATTTCGGCCCTCGCCCACGATGACGCCGTCCTTGACCACCACCGCGCCGACCGGCACTTCACCGGCGGCCGCCGCCTCGCG
>JBGSBH010000173.1:0-5205 GCA_041730635.1 Cypionkella sp. | reverse complement strand
CTTCGCTTCGCTCGCAATGACGAGCTTTGGTGGGTTGGGGCGCTTCATCATTCCGCCGCCTCCGCCAAGTCGTCGCCGTGGAGCAGTTCGGCCGAGCAGCGCTGCATCACCACGCTCGCACGGGCGATAGGGTTGGTGAGGTAGAAGTCCTTGATCGGGTAGGCGATCGTGCCCTCGGCGCGGCCGGTGCCGGCGGCGGGCAGCGCGCCGTAATCCGCGAGGCCCTCGACGCCCAGCGTCGGCACCTCGGCCACCATGGCCGCCTGCAGTTCGGCGAAGCTGTCGAACCCGACGCTCACCTCGAGCGCGTCGGCCAGCGCGCGCAGGATCGTCCAGTCCTCGCGCGCGTCGCCCGGCGGGAACACCGCGCGTTCGGCGAATTGTACCCGGCCTTCGGTGTTGACGTACGTCCCGTCCTTCTCGCTGTAGGCGGCGGCGGGGAGGATGATGTCGGCGGCGCGCGCGCCTTTGTCGCCGTGGTGGCCGATGTAAACCTTGAGGCTTCGCCCGAACTGCGACCAGTCGACCTCGTCCGCGCCGAGCGCCAGCACGAGCTTGGGCGCGGCCGCGGCGATGTCGGCAATGCCGCCCGGCTGCGCGTAGCCGAGCATCAGCCCGCCCATGCGCGATGCCGCCAGGTGCAGCACGTTGAACCCGTTCCACCCTTCTCGCTGGACCGGAAGCGCAAGCGCCGCGTCGAGCGCGCCGGCAGCAAGCCCCGCCCCGCCGACGATCACCGCCGGCCGCTGCGCATTGGCAAGCGCCTCGGTGACGTGCGCCGGCAGGGCGTGCAGGAGGCCCGCGTCCTCGCCCAGAAATTCCGCCGGATACGTCGTGTCCCACACCGGGCCGATGACAAACACCCGCGCGCCGCGCTTCGCCGCCTTGCGCAGCCGCACGTTGACTAGCGGCGCTTCCCAGCGGACGTGGCTGCCGACGATGAGGATCGCATCGGCGCTCTCGACCCCGGCAAACGTCGAATTGAACGCCAGCGCCGCAAGGTTGCCGGCGGGATAGCGCATCCCCGTCTGCCGCCCTTCGAGTAAGCTCGAGCCGAGCGCGCCGAGCAGCCGCTTGGCCGCGAACATCGTCTCGCAATCGACCATGTCGCCGGCGATCGCCGCCACGCTCGCTCCCGGCGCGGCCTGGCGGATCGCCGCGAAGGCTTTCTGCCAGCTCGCCGGCTGCAGCTTGCCCCCACGGCGGATCCATACCTTGTCGAGCCGCCGGCGGGTGAGGCCATCGACCATGTAGCGGCCCTTGTCGGAGAGCCACTCCTCGTTGACGTCGTCGTTCACCCGCGGCAGCGCGCGCAGCACCTCGCGCCCGCGGCTGTCGAGGCGAATGTTGGCCCCCACCGCGTCGCTAACGTCGATCGACAGCGTCTTCTTCAATTCCCACGGCCGCGCCTCGAACGCATACGGGCGGCTGGTCAGCGCGCCCACCGGGCACAAGTCGATCACGTTGGCGCTGAGCTCGTGGCTCGCCGCGCGTTCCAGATACGTCGTGATCTGCATCGATTCGCCGCGATAGAGCGCGCCGATCTCGTCCACCCCGGCGATTTCTTCCGAGAAACGCACGCAGCGAGTGCAGTGGATGCAGCGGGTCATCACCGTCTTGATCAGCGGGCCCATGTATTTCTCGGTGACCGCGCGCTTGTTCTCATCGTAGCGCGAGCCGCCGCGGCCGTAGGCGACCGCCTGGTCCTGCAGGTCGCACTCGCCGCCCTGGTCGCAGATCGGGCAATCGAGCGGGTGGTTGATGAGGAGGAACTCCATCACCCCTTCGCGCGCGAGCTTGACCATCTGGCTGTCGGTGCGGATCTCCTGCCCCTCGGCGGCGGGCAGCGCGCAGCTGGCCTGCGGCTTGGGCGGCCCCGGCTTCACTTCGACAAGGCACATCCGGCAGTTGCCGGCGATGCTCAGCCGCTCGTGGTAGCAGAAGCGCGGGATCTCCTTGCCGGCCAGCTCGCACGCCTGCAACACGGTCGCCCCATCGGGGACCTCGATCGCCTCGCCATCGACGGTGACCTTGGGCATCAGGCGGCCTTCGTGCTGGCGAGCGAGCGGAACGAGGCGGTGGCGAGCATCGCGCGCAGGCCCGCGGGACTGACCGACAGCGGCTTCCTCGCCTGCGCCGCCTGCGCGCACAGGCCCATCGGCGTGGTCAACGCGGCGACCGCGGCGTTCTCCTCGGCGCTGTCGCGGGTGGTGGCGAACAGCGCGCCGACCTCGCTCGGCGCCGACCGCGCGGCGCAGATCATCACCCGGTCGGTGAACGAAAACGCCGGGGTGGCCGGGCTTGATGCAGCCCGGGCGAGCCGGCTCGCCAGCGGTGTGCTGTCGCTCTCGAGCAGGGCTTCGGCCATCTCGCCGGCGAAAAGCAGCCCGGCGGAGCGCATCGTGCCGCGGAAGCCCATGCAGGCCTTGTCTTCCTCGGCCAGCATGCGGATCGCCCGGCCGTAAGTCGGCGTGGTGAAATCCATCGTCAGCACGCGCGTCGCCTCGCCCGCGTTCTTGCGCGCGACGCACCCGGCCCACTGCTCGAGCGCGCGGCGCGGGGCGGCCGAGTTGCTCTTGGCGAAGGCGCGATCCTGCTCGGCATCCTTCTGGAACTTGTCGGTCGAGGCGTCGTCGCGCGCGGGCAGATTCTCGACCGGTTGTTCGTTCGCCGTCTGCGCATGCGCCGCCGGCGCGAACGCGAGCGCCGCCGGCAGCATCACCATCTTTCGCCTATCGGCTCGCATCGTTCGCTTCTCCATCATGCCGCGCCGGCCCGCAGGAGCGCCAGAGCGACCAGCGCGCGAAGCTGCGCGGGGGTGATCCGCAGCGGCTGCGCGGGGGCACAGGGCCTGAGCGCGGCGCTGAGCTCGAACGCCGCGTCCCGCTCGGCATCGCTCAGCCATTCGGCGGCGAGCAGCTTTTCGGCGCCCGCCCGGTCCGCGCGCACCGCGCAGTCGGCCATCGCCAGCGCCGGATCGCCCGGATTGGCGGCAGCAGCGCCCGGCGCGATGCGTGCGGCTTCCCCGCCGCGCAGAGCGAGTTCGGCCAGCGCGCCCGATAGCAGCAGGGGCTCGAAGGTCGCCATGTCGGGGTCCGCCACGCAGCCCGAGCGGGTCATCAAGATCTTCATCTCGCGCGTGTAGCCGGGCGAGCCGATCGACTTACCGAGCAGCTCGCGCGCCTTCGCCGGGCTCTTGCCGGCGATGCATTGGGCGAACGCACGGGTCTCGAGCCGGATTTCCTCGGTCACGTCGCTCGCCACTTGCGCGCCGGCAGGCGCGGCGAGTCCGGCCGCTGCCAGTGCGAGAACCGTCGATCGGATGATCATGCCGAGCCTCCCTTCCCTATTCGGCCGCTTCGGCGAGCCCGCCCGCTTCGGCGATGCGCCGTTCGAGCTCGGGGCGGAAGTGGCGGATCAGGCCCTGGATCGGCCAGGCGGCCGCGTCGCCGAGCGCGCAGATGGTGTGGCCTTCGACCTGCTTGGTCACCTGGTGAAGCATGTCGATCTCCTCGACATGCGCATCGCCGGTGCGCAGGCGCTCCATCACCCGCCACATCCACCCGGTGCCTTCGCGGCAGGGGGTGCACTGGCCACAGCTCTCGTGCTTGTAGAAGTAGCTCAAGCGGCTGATCGCGCGGACCACGTCGGTCGACTTGTCCATCACGATCGCCGCCGCGGTGCCGAGCCCGCTGCCCAGCTCCTTCCGCCCGTCGAAATCCTACGGGCAGTCCCAGATCTGGGCCGCCGGGACCAGCGGCACCGAGGAGCCGCCGGGGATCACCGCGAGCAGGTTCTCGCGCCCGCCACGGATGCCGCCGCAGTGCTTCTCGATGAGCTCGCCGAAGGGAATGCTCATCGCCTCTTCGACGACGCACGGGCGGTTCACGTGGCCCGAGATCTGGAACAGCTTGGTGCCCGCGTTGTTCGGCCGGCCGAAGCTCGCGAACCACGATGCGCCCCGCCGCAGGATCGTCGGCACGACCGCGATCGATTCGACATTGTTGACCGTGGTCGGGCAGCCGTAGAGCCCGGCGCCGGCGGGGAACGGCGGCTTCAGCCGCGGCTGGCCTTTCTTGCCCTCGAGGCTCTCGATCATCGCGGTCTCTTCGCCGCAGATGTAGGCGCCCGCGCCGCGGTGGACGAACAGGTCGAAATCGTAGCCCGACCCGGCCGCGTTCTTGCCCAGCAGCCCGGCGTCGTAAGCCTGCTGCACGGCCGCGAACAGCGTCTCGGCCTCGCGGATGAACTCGCCGCGGATGTAGATGTAGGCCGCCCGCGCGCGCATCGCGAAGCCGGCGATCAGCGCGCCTTCGACCAGCTTGTGCGGATCGTGGCGGATGATCTCGCGGTCCTTGCACGAACCGGGCTCGGATTCGTCGGCGTTGATGACGAGGAAGCTCGGCCGCCCGTCGCGGCTTTCCTTGGGCATGAAGCTCCATTTCATGCCGGTCGGAAAGCCCGCCCCGCCGCGCCCGCGCAGGCCGGAATCCTTGACCTCCTGGATGATCGCATCGGGCCCACGCGCGAGCAGCGCCTTGGTATCGTCCCAATCCCCACGCGCCTGCGCGGCCTTGAGGCCCCAGTCCTGGTAGCCGTAGAGGTTGGTGAAGATGCGCTCCCGATCAGCGAGCATGCGCGAGCGTCCCACAAATGACTCCGGCGAGCATCAGCCGATCCCTCCCTGCGTGAGGAACCAGATCGCGGCGACAGCGATCAGGGCGATCAGGCCGAACTTGATAACCCCCTTCACCACCTTCCAGGCGATGAAGATCAGCACGAGCGCGATGATGATGGTGAGGATGTCCATCAGTTGCCTCCCCGATCCGGGGAGGTGGCAGACGCGAAGCGTCTGACGGAGGAGACTCGCCGCTGAGCGCCATGCGGGAGGAAAGTCCCCTCCACCACCCTGCGGGCGGTCCCCCTCCCCGTACCGGGGAGGATTTTCACCGCCTTCATCACCACTCGCTCCGGTAATCGTGGTTTTCGCCCACCATCAAGTGGAGCGAACTCAGCGCACCGACCGGCTCGACGGTGTGCCGCGCCGGGTCCTGCGTGCCTTCCTTGGGCGCCTCGCCGCGGGCGAGTAGGTGCGCGCCGGCTTGGAGCGCATGCACCTCACGGATAAATTCGTGATCACCGACGGCATTTCTCCGGGCCTCCCCGCCGCGCCTGCCTCCGCCCAAGGCGAACCGTGAAAATCGG
>JBGSBH010000172.1:0-5208 GCA_041730635.1 Cypionkella sp. | reverse complement strand
GGGGCGGGGGCAGGGGTGCGCCGCCAACCGCTGCGCCGACTGCCACTCGATCGGCTACGGCGAGACCTCGCCGCGCGCCGAGGCGCCGAGCTTCGCCGCCATCGCCAGCACGCCGGGTCTCGATTCAGCCAAGCTCGCGCGCTGGCTCGAGGATCACCGCAACTACCCGAGCGAGATGTATTTCGAGATTCCGGCCGAGCATATCGACGATCTCACCGCCTACATGCTGACCTTGCGCCGCCGCGAGGAGCCGGGCGCGAGGTGAACCGCGGGCAGGGGCTCACCCCGCGTCGGTCTTCCACTTCACCGCCTGCAGCAGGCTCTGGTCCTCGATCGCCGCGAAGTCGGCGGCCGAATGGCGCTCTTTCATCCGGGCGGTATTGACCAGCCGCCCGCGGCGCACCGCCGGGCGCTGCTCGAGCGCGCGCACCCAGCGCGCCACATGCGCGTATTCGTGGAGCGAGAGGAAGATCGCCGCATCGTCGTAGGCATCGCCGCGCACCAGCGCGCCCAGCCAGCCGTAGGCCGCGACGTCGGCGATCGAGTAGTCGGCGCCGGCGAGGTATTCGCTTTCGCCCAGCCGCCGGTCGGCGACCGACAGGATCCGCTTGGTCTCCATCGCGTAGCGGTCGATCGGGTACTCGAACTTTTCCGGCGCGTAGGCGTAGAAGTGGCCGAACCCGCCGCCGATGAACGGCGCGGTGCCCATCTGCCACATCAGCCAGCTCAGCACTTCGGCGCGCGCCGGGTTCTCGCGCGGGAGGAGGAAGCCGAATTTCTCGGCGAGATGGACGAGGATCGCGCCGCTTTCGAACACCCGGAAGGGCGCCGGGCCGCTGCGGTCCTCGAGCGCGGGGATCTTGCCGTTGGGGTTGAGTGCGGTGAACCCGCTCGAGAACTGGTCGCCGTCGCGGATATTGATCATCCACGCGTTGTATTCGGCCGGGTGGCCCGCCTCGAGCAGCTCTTCGAGCAGGATCGTCACCTTCTGCCCGTTGGGCGTGCCGAGCGAGTAGAGCTGGAACGGGTGCTCGCCGACCGGCAGCGCGCGCTCGAAGCGGGGCCCGGCGGTGGGCCTGTTGATGCCCGCGAACTGCCCGCCGTTCTCCTTGTCGTGCGTCCAGACCTTGGGCGGGGTGTAAGCGGCATCGGCCATCGGCTCGGCTCCTCTGGTTACCGGCGCGAGATGCGCCCTGCGCGGCGGAACCGCAAGGCGCCCGGCGCATTGCCGCGTCGATGGCGTCAGCACTCGAATATGTCGACGACGCCGGGCCGGGGATCACCCGCAAGAAGCTGAAGCACGGCTGGGCCTATTTCGCGCCCGACGGGGCACGGATCACCGATCGCGACGAAATCGACCGGCTCAATCGCATCGCGCTGCCGCCGGCCTACACCGATGCCTGGTTCTGCCCCCGCGACTGCGGGCACCTGCTGGCCACCGGGATCGACGCCCGCGGCCGCAAGCAATATCGCTATAACCCCGAATTCCGCGCCCGGCAGGAAGCCGAGAAGTTCGACGGCACCGCGCAGTTCGGCCGGCTGCTGCCGAAAGTGCGCAAGCGGGTGGAGAAGGACCTCGCCACCAGCAAGCTCACCCGCGAGCGGGCGATCGCCAGCGTCGTCCGGCTGCTCGACCTGGGCGCGATCCGCGTCGGCAACGCGAGCTACGCCAAGGCGAACAAGAGCTTCGGCGCGACCACGCTGCTGCGGCGGCACGCCAAGCTCAAGGGCACCCGGCTGATGCTGCGCTTCAAGGCCAAGAGCGGGGTGCTGCGCGAGACCGCGATCAGCGACCGCAGCCTCGCCCGCTTCGTGCGCGCGGTGCAGGACCTTCCCGGCCAGCATCTGTTCCAGTGGCTCGATGACTGCGGCCAGCCGCACGCGGTCGGCTCGGCCGACGTCAACGCCTATTTGTCGGAGACGATGGGCGAGCGATTTACCGCCAAGAACTTCCGCACCTGGCATGCGAGCGCGCTGGCGTTCCGGCTGCTCGCCACCGCGGATCGCCCGCTCACGCTCAAGGAACTGGCGACCGAAGTCAGCGCGCACCTCGGCAACACGCCGACGATGGCGCGCAAGAGCTACATCCACCCCGCGGTGATCGCGCTGGTCGACAAGCAGCTCAAGTGGCGCGCGACGGTCAAGCTCCCGCGCGCGACGCAATGGCTGACCAGCGAGGAGCGCGGCCTCATCAAGCTGATCGAGAGCGGGCCCCGGGCGGCCAAGCTGCTCGCGGCTTGATCGAAGTCAATCGGGGAACGGCGCGCGGATGGAAAGGATTGCGCCAGCATGAGCCAAGACAAGACCGCCGAGACGCTCGAGCCGGCGCTTCCCAGCGAACTCGATCAGCACGCCTGCCGGGTGCTCGACAAGGCCCACGAACGCGAGCGCATGGTGGCCACCGCCGAAAGCTGCACCGGCGGCCTGCTCGCCGCGCTGCTGACCGACGTGCACGGCCGGGGCCATGTGTTCGAGCGCGGGTTCGTGACTTACACCGACGAAGCGAAGGCCGAGCTGCTCGGCATTCCGATCAGCGTGATCAAGCAGAACAACGCCGTCAGTCGCACGGTCGCGCTGGCGATGGCGGAAGGGGCGCTGAAGCGCTCGAACGCCGACGTGGCGGTGTCGGTCACCGGCTTCGCCGGGCCCGGCGGGGAGGACGACGAGGAAGGCCTGGTGCATTTCGGCTGCGCGCGCCGCGACGGCGCGACCTGCCACCGGGAGGAGCATTTCGGGCCGATCGGCCGCGCCGCGGTGCGGATCGCCGCGCTTGAAGTGGCGCTGGCGATGGTCGAAGAAGCGCTCGAATGAGCCAGCCCGACCGTCATCCGTTCTATTCGCTGCACACGCACGGGTTCGTCCGCGTCGCCGCCGGCACGCCGCGCGTGCGCACCGCCGATGTCGCCTTCAATCGCGACGCGATCCTCGAGGAAGCGCGCCGGGCGCACGCCGCGCACGTCGATCTGGCGGTCTACCCCGAGCTTTGCGTCTCCTCCTACGCGCTCGACGATCTGCACATGCAGATGGCGCTGCTCGAGGCGTGCGAGCGGGCGATCAGCGAGATCGTCGCCGCCAGCGCCGATCTGCGCCCGCTTCTCCTGATCGGGGCGCCGGTGCGGCACAATTCGCGGATCTACAACTGCGCGCTGGCGGTGCACCGCGGGCGGCTGCTCGGCGTCGTGCCCAAGAGTTATTTGCCGAACTACCGCGAATATTACGAGAAGCGATGGTTCGCGGGCGGGCGCCAGGTGCAGGGGCTGGAGATCGAACTGGCGGGCGAGATCGTGCCGTTCGGCACCGACCTCATCTTCGCCGCCGACGACCTGCCCGGTTTCCGCGTCGGTATCGACATCTGCGAGGATTACTGGGCGCCGATCCCGCCGTCGACCTACGCCGCGCTCGCCGGGGCGACGATCCTCGCCAATCTCTCGGCGTCGAACATCGTCATCGGCAAGTCCGACGAGCGGCATCTTTTGTGCCGCTCGCACTCGTCGCGCACCGCCGCGGCCTATGTCTACTCGGCCGCGGGACACGGCGAGAGCACGACCGACGTCGCGTGGGACGGGCAGGGGATGATCTACGAGCTCGGTGACTTGCTCGCCGAGAGCGAGCGCTTCGCGCTCGAGCCCGAGCTGTGCATCGCCGACGTCGATTGCGAAAAGATCCTGCTCGACCGGATGCGGATGGGCACCTTCAACGACAATGCCGAGGAAGCCGGGCGGCCCGAGGATCACTTCCGGGTGATCGCCTTCGCGCACCGGCCCGATTTCGCCGACGTCGGCCTCGTCCGCCCGCTGCGCCGGTTCCCGTTCGTCCCCAACCGGCCTGACAAGCTCGACGCCGACTGCTTCGAGGCGTTCAACATCCAGGTCGGCGGGCTAATGCGGCGGTTCGAGGCGACCAGCGGCAACGCGATGATCATCGGCGTCTCGGGCGGGCTCGATTCGACCCACGCGCTGATCGTCGCCGCGAAGGCCTGCGACCGGCTCGGCCTGCCGCGGACGACCATCCGCGGCTACACGATGCCCGGCTTCGGCACTTCCGAAGGCACCAAGTCCAACGCCTGGAAGCTGATGAACGCGCTTGGCATCACCGCCGAGGAGATCGATATCCGGCCCACCGCGCGCACGATGCTGGAGAACATCGGGCACCCGTTCGGGCGCGGCGAGCCGGTCTACGACGTCACCTTCGAGAATGTCCAGGCGGGGCTCAGGACCGATTACCTGTTCCGCCTCGCCGGCCAGCACCGCGGCTTCGTGATCGGCACCGGCGACCTCTCGGAGCTCGCGCTCGGCTGGTGCACCTACGGTGTCGGCGACCAGATGAGCCACTACGGGGTGAACGGGGGCGTCCCCAAGACGCTGATGCAGTACCTCATCCGCTGGGCGACGCGGACCGACCAGTTCGATCCGGCGACCGACGCGGTGCTCGAGGCGATCCTCGAGCAGGAGATCAGCCCCGAACTGGTGCCGGCCGGGGAAGACGGCGCCGTCCAGAGCACCGAGTCCGCCGTCGGCCCGTACGAGCTCAACGATTTCTTCATCCACCACACGATCCGCTGGGGGCAGAAGCCGTCGAAGATCGCCTTCCTCGCCTGGCACGCCTGGCGCGATGCCGCCGCGGGCAACTGGCCGGCCGGGTTCCCCGAAGCGAAGAAGGGGGCCTACGACCTGGCGACGATCACCCGCTGGCTCGAGGCGTTCTATCGCCGGTTCTTCGCCGCCCAGTTCAAGCGCAGCGCGTTGCCCAATGGGCCCAAGGTCAGCGCCGGCGGCGCGGTCAGCCCGCGGGGCGACTGGCGGATGCCGAGTGACGCCTCGCCCGCGGCGTGGCTCGAGGAGCTGCGCGCGAACCTGCCGCCCGGCTAGGCTGGCGGGAGCGATGCCGCGCGTGATACGTTGCATCGTGAAACCATCGGACGGACCGCACTCCCCATGCCGCGCATCGCTGCGATCGCCACTGCGGTCCCGCCGCTCGATTTCGAGGCGGACTATCGCCGCTGGGCATTGGGCCGCCTCGGCGACGGGCGCGAGGCGCGGCTCTACGAACGGATGGCCGCGCGCTCGGGGATCGAGCACCGCTGGTCGGTGCTGGCCGAGGAGGACGCGCGGCTCGACGAGGGCGTCGGTTTCTCGGGCGGCGCGCCGCCGAGCACCGCGGCGCGGATGGCGATCTACGCCCGCGAGGCGCCCGAGCTGGCGCTGCGGG
>JBGSBH010000171.1:0-5218 GCA_041730635.1 Cypionkella sp. | reverse complement strand
GATCGAGCACCGGGTCCATCTGCCGGGCCACCTCCCCGCGCCCGAGCGCTTCGTCGGCCTGTTCGATGTGTTCGCGCTGTCCTCGCATTCGGAGCAGGCGCCGATCTCGCTGATCGAGGCGATGGCCGCCGGCCGCCCGGTCGCCGCCTACGCGGTAGGCGACATCGCGGCGATGGTAGCGGAGGACAACCGGCCCTTCGTGGTGCCGCCGGGCGACGAGCCGGCGCTGCAGCGCGCGATCGAGACGCTGGCGACCTCGCCCGAGGCCCGCGCGGCTCTGCGCAAGGCCAATCGCGCCAAGGCCCGCGCCGAGTTCGACGAGTGCGGGATGATCGCCGCGTACCGCCGGCTCTATGCCAGCGCGATGGGCCGGCCGAACCTGGCCTAGCGGCTTCACCCGCGGTTCACCCGCCGGGGAACATCCGGGCTTGCGAAGTTGAATTGACCGCACCATCGGCTAAAGACGCGGCCGCACCCGACTTTCCTGCAGCACGAGACGAAACTTCCAGCGTGGCTCTCCGACCCGACAGCTCCCTCACCCCCGACCAGAAGCGCGCCCGCGCGGCCGCCGCGCAGGAAGACGTGCTGCTGCGCGAAGTCGACGACGCGGTGCGGCAGGACCAGTACGCCGAGGCGGCGCAGCGGTTCGGCAAGCCCGCGCTGGCCGCCGTCGCGCTGGTGCTCGCAGCGTTCGGCGGGTACCTGTTCTGGAACAGCCGGCAGGACGCCGCGCGCGAGGCCGACAGCGAACGGCTGGTCGGCGCGCTCGACAAGGTGGAAGGCGGCGACCTGCCCGGGGGCGACGCCGCGCTCGCTCCGCTGATCGCCGACGGGGGCGACGGGGCACGCGCCGCCGCACGGCTCCTGAAGGCCGGGATCGCGCTGGAGCAGGCCAAGCCCGCCGAAGCCGCGGCGCTGTTCGACCAGGTCGCCGCGGACGGCGACGCGCCGCAGGCGCTGCGCGATGTCGCCACCATCCGCGCCGTCGCCGCGCGCTATGACACGATGAAGCCCGCCGAGGTCATCGCGCGGCTGAAGCCGCTGGCGGTGCCCGGCGGCCCGTTCTTCGGCCCGGCCGGAGAGCTGGTCGCGATGGCCCATCTCGACCAGGGCCAGCAGGCGGAGGCCGGCGCGCTGTTCGCCGCGATCGCCAGGGACGACGACACTTCCGACACGCTGCGCGCGCGGACCCGGCAGATGGCCGGCCTGCTCGGCGTCGATGCGATCGAGGATGTCGACACCGTGCTGCGCGCGGGCGCTGCCACGCCGCAATGAACTGGCTAAGGATTCCGCCGAACATGACCACGCTTCCCGCCCTGCGCACCGTCGGCCGTGCCGGCACCATGCTCGCACTCGCGCTGGCGGTGGGCGCATGCGGCGTGTTCGGCGGGGGCGACCGCAAGGAGACGCCCACGGTCGGCAACCGCATTCCGGTGCTGTCGCGGATCGAAAGCGCCAAGGTCGATCCCGCGCTGGCCGGAGTCGCGGTGGTCCTGCCCCCGGCGCAGGTGAATGCCGAATGGGCGCAGGCCGGCGGCAACGCGGGCAAGAGCTACGGCCATCTCGCGCTGGCCGAGAACCTCGGCCGGGCGTGGACCGCGAGCGTCGCCGGCTCGAGCGACCGCCGGCGGCTGGCGGCGGCGCCCGTGGTCGGCGACGGCAAGCTGTTCGTCGCCGATTCCAACGGCATGGTCCACGCGTTCGACGCGCAGAGCGGCGGCAAGCTGTGGAGCCACGCGGCCGAGGTCGGCGGCGATCTGCGCGCGGCGAATTTCGGCGGCGGGGTCAGCTTCGACGGCGGCCGCGTCTATGCGACCAACGGCGTGGGCGAAGTGGTCGCGCTCGATGCCGGGACGGGCGCGCAGATTTGGAAGGTGAAGCCCGCCGGGCCGCTGCGCGGCGCGCCGACGGTCGCCTTCGGCGCGGTCTACGTGATGACCCAGGACAACCAGATCATCGCGCTCTCGGCCGCCGATGGCAAGCTGCAGTGGAACGAATCGGGCGCGACCGCGCAGACCGGCCTGTTCGGGGTCGCCTCCCCGGCGGCGGGCGCGGGCACGGTGATCGCGGGCTTCTCGAGCGGCGAGCTCGTCGCCTATCGCTACGAGAACGGCCGCACGCTGTGGGCCGACGCGCTCGCGCGCACCTCGATCTCGACCGAGGTCGGGGCCTTGAGCGACATCGACGCCGATCCGATCATCGATTCAGGGAGGGTCTATGCGCTTGGGCAGGGCGGGCGGATGGCGGCCTACGAGCTGGTCACCGGGCAGCGGATCTGGGAGCTCAATCTCGCCGGCATCTCGACCCCGGCGGTCGCCGGCGAGTGGGTCTTCACGCTGACCGACGACGCCCGCCTGCTGGCGATCGCGCGCGGCACCGGCCGGGTGCGCTGGATCACCGACCTCGGCCGCTGGCGCAACGCCGAGAAGAAGAAGGACCCGATCTTCTGGACCGGCCCGGTGCTCGCGGGCAACAACCTGTGGGTGGCGAACTCGCTGGGCCAGGTCTACCGGGTCAGCGTCAGCGAAGGCTCGGCGACGCTGTTCCAGGATCTGAAGCAGCCGATCGCGCAGGCCCCGATCGTTGCCAATAACACGCTCTACGTACTCGACGAAAGCGGCACGATCCACGCCTTCCGCTGAGCCCCGCGCGCGCCGGTTCTTGTCGCCGCCTTAACCCTTTTCGAGTAGCGCGGGCGCGTGACCAGCGCGCGCACGCCCCGCACCCCGCCAGCCTTGCCGCCAAGCGACGTATCGCCGTGGGTGGGGCTGTCGGGCCTGGCCGGGCTGTTCGCCTGGATCATGGTGTGCCGGCACTGGCCGCTGGTGGCGGACGCGCGCGGCGTGCCCGGGCCGCGCGCGCCGCTCGACGGGCCTTATGCCGCGGTCATGGCGATGCTGTTCTCGACCTTGCCGATGGTCGCGGTCTCGCTGCTGGTCGACAGGGTCCATCGGCGCCCCTCGACCGGGATCGACTGGTCGCGCCCGAGGCCGCCCGGCGCCACCTGGCGGGTGTCGCTGGTCAAGCTCGCCGGGCTGTGGGCGACCTGGATCGGCATCGCCGCGCTCTACGCGCTCGGGCGGTTCTACTGGGACGGGCAGTACCTGTTCGCGATGCAGCTGCTCGGCGCCGCGGCGGTGCCGCTGGTGGTGTTGTCGGTGCCCTACGTGTTCTGGCTCGACCGCTACCTCGTAAACCCGCGCGATCACGCGTGGCATTTCGGCGCGATGCTGCTGGGACGCGGCGGGCACGACTTCGAGGAGGTCAAGAAGCACGCGCGCGCCTGGCTCATCAAGGGGTTCTTCGGCGCGTTCATGCTGTCGATCCTGCCGCCCGGCTTCCAGGCGGCGGTGACCGCGGACTACGGCGCGATCCTCGGCGACCCCGCGGCGCTCGGCATGACGCTGATCGGCCTGTTGTTCCTGATCGACGTGCAGATCGGCACCGTCGGCTATCTCGTCACCTTCCGCCCACTCGATGCGCATATCCGCAGCGGCAATCCGCATCTCGCCGGCTGGGTCGCCGCGCTGATGTGCTATCCCCCGTTCGTGTTCACCTTCATGGGTTCGGGGCTGCTTGGCTACGAATACGGCACCCCGGGGCAGGGCGACGCCAACTGGACGGTGTGGCTCGGCGGGCATCCGCTGCTCACCTGGCTGTGGGCCTGCGCGCTGGTGTTCCTCACCGGCATCTATGCCTGGGCGACGGTCGCGTTCGGGCTGCGCTTCTCCAACCTGACCTATCGCGGAGTGCTGACGAACGGGCCCTATCGCTTCACCCGCCATCCGGCGTACCTTAGCAAGAACCTGTTCTGGTGGCTGTCGACGCTGCCCTTCATGGTCACCAACGGCTCGCTGGCCGACACGCTGCGCAACACCGTCTGCCTCGCCGCGGTCGGCGCGATCTATTACTGGCGCGCGCGCACCGAGGAGGAGCACTTGTGGGCCGAGGATGCGAAATACCGCGCCTACCACGCGTGGATGAGCGAGCATGGGGCGATTACCGCGCCGCTGGTGCGGCTGAAGCGCCGGCTGGGCGTGCGGGTGCGCGGCATCGACCCGGAGGTCGCGCCCGCGGAATGAGCTAGAAGCTCTGTTCGTAGACCCGGGTGACGTCGCCGCCCCATTCGCCGTGGTAGAGGTCGAGCAGCCGCTCGGCGGGTACTTTGCCGCTGGCGACGATCTCGTCGAGCGGCTCGAGGAACCCGCCCTCGTTGTCGCCGCTGCTGTTGAGCTTGCCGCGCGCGGCGAGGCCGGCGCGGGCGATCCGGAGCACCTCGGGGGCGATGTCGCGCAAGGTGCGGCCGCCGGCGATGGGGGCGTCGAGACCCAGCCTGGGCACCGCGCTGCGCAGCGCCTCGCGCTCCTCCATCGACCAGCCCTTGACGAGGTCCCACGCCGCATCGAGCGCGGTCTGATCGTAGAGCAGCCCGACCCACAGCGCGGGTAGCGCGCAGATGCGGTTCCACGGGCCGCCGTCGGCGCCGCGCATCTCGAGGAACGATTTGAGGCGCACTTCGGGAAAAGCGGTCGACAGGTGGTCGGTCCAGTCGCTCGGCGTGGGTTTCTCGCCCGGCAGCGCCGATAGCTCGCCCTTCAGGAAATCGCCGAAGCTGAGGCCCGCGGCATCGATGTAGCGCCCGTCGCGGAACACGAAGTACATCGGCACGTCGAGCATGTAGTCGACGTAACGCTCGTAGCCGAAGCCGTCCTCGAACACGAACGGCAACATGCCGGTGCGGTGCGGGTCGGTGTCCGACCAGATGTGGCTGCGGTAGCTGAGATAGCCGTTGGGCTTGCCTTCGGTGAACGGCGAGTTGGCGAACAGCGCGGTGGCGAGCGGCTGCAGGGCGAGGCTGACGCGGAACTTCTGCACCATGGCGGCCTCGCTCGAATAGTCGAGGTTGGTCTGGATGGTGCAGGTCCTGAGCATCATGTCGAGCCCCAGGCTGCCCACCCGCGGCATGTGCTGCAGCATGATCGCGTAGAGAATTCCCGGGCATCGACAGCTTCGGCGGCCAGGTTCTTTCCACCAGCAACTGGCCCAAGGAAGGTGTCGATCTTTCCGGCAAGCGCGTCGGTGTCATCGGCACCGGCTCGTCGGCCGTGCAGTCGATCCCGTTCATCGCGGCCGAGGCGGCGCACCTCACCGTGTTTCAACGTACGGCCAACTACGTCGTCCCCGCGCACAATGGCCCACTCGCGAGCGACGTCCAATC
>JBGSBH010000170.1:0-5218 GCA_041730635.1 Cypionkella sp. | reverse complement strand
CGCGCGAACAGCGTGTCGGGCCCGAAGATGCGCAGCAGGTCGTCTTCGAGGCAGAGGTAGAACCGGCTGAGACCCGGATCGCCCTGCCGGCCCGAGCGGCCGCGTAGCTGGTTGTCGATCCGGCGGCTCTCGTGCCGCTCGGTGCCGAGCACGAACAGGCCGCCGGCCTCGAGCACCTTGGCGCGCTCGGCCGCAACCTCGTCCTTGATCCGCTGCACCGCCGCCTCGCGCTCGGGGCCCTCCGGCATGCCCTTGAGCTCGTCCTCGATGCGGAACTCTACGTTGCCGCCGAGCTGGATGTCGGTGCCGCGCCCGGCCATGTTGGTGGCGATCGTCACCGCCCCCAGGCGACCCGCCTGCGCGACGATATGCGCCTCCATCTCGTGGAAACGCGCGTTGAGCACCGAATGCTTGACGCCTTCCTTCTCAAGGAAACCGGAGAGGAGCTCGGATTTCTCGATCGACACCGTGCCAACGAGCACCGGCTGGCCGATCTCCTGCTTTTCGCGAATCGCCTTGGCGATCGCCTGGAACTTGTCGGTGGTGTTCTTGTAGAACTCGTCTTCCTCGTCGATCCGCGCGACCGGCTTGTTGGTCGGGATCTCGACGACATTCATCTTGTAGATGTCCCAGAACTCGGCCGCCTCGGTGGCGGCGGTGCCGGTCATGCCCGAAAGCTTGGGATACATGCGGAAGTAGTTCTGGAAGGTGATCGAGGCCATCGTCTGGTTCTCGGGCTCGATCTTGACGCCCTCCTTGGCCTCGACCGCCTGATGCAATCCGTTAGACCAGCGGCGCCCTTCCATCATCCGCCCGGTGAACTCGTCGATGATGATCACCTTGCCGTCCTTGACGATGTAGTCGGTGTCGCGCTTGAACATCTTGTTCGCCCGCAGCGCCTGGTCGAGGTGGTGGACGACTTGGGTGTTCTCGACGTCGTAGAGATTGGGCGTGACGAGCAGGCCGGTATCGGCGAGCAGCGCCTCGATTTTCTCCGCGCCCTCTTCGGTCCAGGTGATGTTCTTGGTCTTCTCGTCGGCCTCGTAGAAGCTCTCGTCGATCCCCTTCACGATCGCGTCGATCGTTACGTAGAGCTCGCTCTTGTCGTCGGTCGGCCCGCTGATGATGAGGGGCGTGCGTGCCTCGTCGATCAGGATCGAATCCACCTCGTCCACGATCGCGAAATTGAACGGGCGCTGCACCATCTGGCTGCGCTCGTGCTTCATGTTGTCGCGCAGGTAGTCGAAGCCGAACTCGTTGTTGGTGCCGTAGGTCACGTCGCTGGCGTAGGCCTCGCGCCGCTCGAACTCGCCGAGGTTGGGGACGATCACCCCGACGCTGAGGCCGAGGAACTTGTGAATCCGCCCCATCCAGTCGGCGTCGCGGCGGGCGAGGTAGTCGTTGACGGTGACGACGTGGACGCCCTTGCCCTCGATCGCGTTGAGATAGGTCGCCAGCGTCGCCACCAGGGTCTTGCCTTCGCCAGTGCGCATCTCGGCGATCTCGCCGCGGTGAAGCACGATGCCGCCGACCATCTGCACGTCGAAGTGCCGCATGCCGAGCACGCGGACCGACGCCTCGCGCACGGTCGCGAACGCTTCGGGCAGGATGTCGTCGAGCGTCTTGCCGCCGGCAAGCTGCTCGCGGAACTTGGGCGTCTGCGCGGCCAGCTCGGCGTCGGACAACGCCTGGATCTGCGGCTCGAGCGCGTTGATCTGGCTGACGATCTTGCCGAGCGACTTCACGTAACGGTCGTTCGAAGACCCGAACAGGGCCTTGGCGAGGGAATTGATCATGAGGGGCGGCCTTGCGGCTGGGATTTAATCGGGCAGCGACCGCCGGGGCGCACGGCCCGGGCGGTCATGGCGAATCGGAAGCTGGAGACGCGCGGCTATTCGCGCGCGCGATCGGGCCCGAGCTGGATCGTCGGGATGACGATCACCACCGGCGGGCGCGGCCGGCAGTTGGTCTGCGGCGCGGCGCGGCTGCGCAGGTTGGCGCGCTGCGGGGCTATCTCGCAGGCGGTCGAGGGGTTGGCCGCCGGCGTCTGCGCGCTTTCGGCGACCGACTGGCTCATCACCGCCATCATCCGCGCCTGCGCCGGCGTGCCGACCGCGGTCAGCCCGGTAACCAGCGCGAAAATGGCGAGAAGGCGACGCAACATGATGCGGCTCGGATAGGCTTTGCCCGGCATCTCGTCCACCCCCATGTGGAAAGCGCGTTTACGCGTTCGGCCGTACTTCCTACGGAACAAGTGAATGGACCTTGAACGCTCGCCCCTCGCCCGCCCGTTTCCAAATGCACCGCCGATCGCCGGCGTCACGCCGCGCATCGCGCGCGCGGGGTACAAGGACTGGGGCCGCTGCGATCTCACTTTCGTCGAGCTGGACGAAGGGACCAGCGTCGCCGGCGTGTTCACCCGCAACGTCTGCTGCTCGAGCGAGGTCGAGCTCGGCCGCGAGCAGGTGGTGCTCGGCCGCGCCCGCGCGCTGGTGGTCAATGCGGGCAACTCGAACGCCTTCACCGGCCGTCGCGGGCGCGAGGCGGTCGAGGCGATCATGGGCCAGGTCGCGGCGCATCTGGGCTGCCGGCCGAGCGAGGTGTTCGTCTGCTCGACCGGGGTGATCGGCGTGCCGCTGCCGCAGGACAAGGCCCGCGCGGGGCTCGCGGCGGCGTTCGCGGCACCTCCCTGCTCGTGGGAGGAAGCGGCCATAACCATCGGCACGACCGACACTTTTGCCAAGGGTGCCGTGGCGAGCGCGATGCTCGGCGGGACCCGCGTGACGCTCGTCGGCATCGTCAAGGGCAGCGGGATGATCGCGCCCGACATGGCGACGATGCTCGGCTACGTCTTCACCGACGCCGCCGTCGAACCGGCGTTCCTCCAGGCGCTGCTGTCGGCGGCGAGCGAAGCCACCTTCAACTGCATCACCGTCGACAGCGACACCTCGACCAGCGACACCGTGCTGGCCTTCGCCACCGGGCGGGCCGGCAACGCGCCGCTCGCCTCGTCCGACGATCCGGGCGCCGACGCCTTTGCCGCCGCGCTGCGCGACGTCTGCCGCCAGCTCGCCCAGCTCGTGGTGCGCGACGGTGAGGGTGCGCGCAAGTTCATCGAGATCGCGGTGAGCGGCGCGGTAAGCGACGACAGCGCGCGGCGGGTCGGGCTCGCGGTCGCCAACTCCCCGCTGGTCAAGACTGCCATCGCCGGGGAGGACGCCAACTGGGGCCGGGTGGTGATGGCGGTCGGCAAGGCCGGCGAGCCGGCCGATCGCGACCGGCTGTCGATCGGCTTCGGCGGCAACTGGGTCGCGCGCGAGGGCCAGCCGCTCCCCGACTATGACGAGGCCCCGGTCGCCGCGCACCTCGAGGGCGAGGAGATCGCCATCGCCATCGACCTCGGCCTCGGCGACGGGCGCGCCACGGTGTGGACCTGCGACCTGACGCACGGATACATCGCGATCAATGCGGATTACCGCTCTTAGATGGGCGCGCTCGACGACCGGGTGCACGCGCTGATGCGCGAGGCCAGCGAGCGGGCCATCCTGCCGCGCTGGCGGCAGCTTGCCGCGCACGAGGTCGAGCGCAAGGGCACCAGCGGCGAGCTGCCCGACGTCGTCACCATCGCCGACCGCGAGGTGGAGGCGATCCTCGCCGAGGGTCTCGCCAGCCTGCTGCCCGAAGCCTCCATCGTCGGTGAGGAAGCCTGCGAAGCCGACCCGGCGCTGTTCGGCCGTTTGGGCGACGCCCTGTGCTGGATCGTCGACCCGCTCGACGGGACCAACAACTTCGCCGCCGGCAAGCCGCCGTTCGGCGTGCTCGTCGCGCTGGCCGAGCGCGGCGAGACGATCGCCGGGTGGATCTACGATTGCCTCGGCGGCCGGTTCTGCCATGCCGAGCGCGGCGGCGGCGCGTTCGTCGACGGCGAGCGGGTGCGGGCGCGCGAGACCGGTACACGCCCGCCGGTCGCGGCGAACTCGCTCGTCTACATGCAGCCCACGCGCCGCCAAGCGGTGCGCAGCGCGATCGAGCCGCATTACACGCTGGTCGACATTCCCCGCTGCGCCGCCGAGCAGTATCCGCGGTTGGTGCTTGGCGAGAACGACGTGGCGATTTTCGAGCGCACGCTGCCGTGGGACCACGCCGCCGGCGTGCTGTTCGTCAACGAAGCCGGCGGCAAAGTCGCCCGGCCCGACGGGCGCCCCTACCGGGTGGACGAGCACGCGCTGCCCGGCATGCTCGGCGCGGCGAGCGAACGGCTGTGGGACGAGCTTGCCGCGCGGGTGCCGCCACCCGGCTAACCGCTTAAAGCTCGCTTTCGAGCCAGCTCTTGAGGGCCATCTTGGGCGCCGCGCCGAGCTTCTGCGCGACCGGCCGGCCGCCCTTGAACAGCACCATCAGCGGAATCGACTGAACCCCGATCTGGCCGGGCACGCCGGTGTTCTCCATGATGTCCATCTTGGCGATGGTCACCCGGTCCGCCAGCTCGTCGGAGATCTCCTCGAGCGCCGGGCCGATCATCTTGCACGGCCCGCACCATTCGGCCCAGAAATCGACCAGCACCGGCTTGTCGGAATCGAGCACGTCGGACTGGAAGCTGGCGTCGGTGACGGCGATCGTCGGCATGGGATTCTCCTGTTGTCGGCCGCCTATCTAGGCGCGCCGCGCGCTCACTCAAGCGGCCCCGTCCGGAAAGCTTTCCGGGCCCGCGACGAACAGGCTCTGGCGCGCGGCCAGCACGGCGGCGGGAATGGCGATCAGTTGCGGCGTCTGCGTGTAGAGCACCGCGGCGCAGACCTCCCGCCCCGGGTAGATCGCCGCGAGCGCGGCGGCGTAGGCGGCCATCTGCCGCAGCGTGCTCTCGGGCACTTCCTCGAGCCGCGCGGGCGGGCGCCGCGCGGTCTTGAAATCAACCACCGTAACCCGGGTGGGCTCGATCAGCAGCCGGTCGGCGGTGCCGGCGATCACCTGCCCGCCGACGGTGGCCGCAAGCGGCACTTCGGCCAGCGCGGCGGGCGAGAACACCGCAGCGAACGCCGGTTCGCCTAGCACCCCGAGCGCGCTGGCGAGGAGCGCATCCCGCTCTGCCCCGGAGAGGTCTTGCGCCTGCCGTTCGAGCCAGGCGCGCGCGGTCTCCTCGCGCTGGTCCGGCGGCACATCGGGCAGCCGTTCGAGCAGCCGGTGGATCAGCACCCCGCGCCGCGCGGCGGCGCGCGCG
>JBGSBH010000169.1:0-5263 GCA_041730635.1 Cypionkella sp. | reverse complement strand
CAGAAGGCAGCCTTGCCCAGCTTCGGCTCCAGACGGAAACCGAAGACCTTCGGGAACCAGTAGGTGAAGCCGGCCAGATAGCCGAACACCTCACCACCGATAATGGTGTTGTGGAAGTGGGCGATCAGGAACAGGCTGTTGTGCAGGACGAAGTCGACCGGCGGGATGGCGAGCATGACCCCGGTCATGCCGCCGATGACGAAGGTCAGCATGAAGGCCAGCGTCCACATCATCGGCAGCTCGAAGCGGATGCGGCCGCGATAGATGGTGAACAGCCAGTTGAACATCTTCGCGCCCGTGGGGATCGAGATGATCATCGTCGCGATGCCGAAGAAGCTGTTGACCGATGCGCGCGAGCCCATCGTGAAGAAGTGGTGCAGCCACACCAGGTAGCTGAGGATCGTGATGACCACCGTTGCGTAAACCATCGACGAATAGCCGAACAGTCGCTTGCCGCTGAAGGTCGAGGTGATCTCGGAATAGATGCCGAAGATCGGCAGGATCAGCACGTAGACCTCCGGATGCCCCCAGACCCACACCAGGTTCCAGTACATCATCGGGTTGCCGCCGAGGTCGTTGGTGAGGAACTGCGTGCCGAGATACCGGTCGAGCATCAGCAGCGCGAACGCCCCGGTCAGCGCCGGGAAGATCGCGATCGCCAGCACCTGGCTGCACAGCGCGGTCCAGGTGAACACCGGCATCTTCATCATCGTCATGCCCGGCGCGCGCATCTTGATGACCGTGGTCACCATGTTGATCGCCGATAACGTCGTGCCGACACCGGCTATCTGCAGCGCCCACAGGTAGTAGTCGGGGCCCACCCCGGGGCTGTTCTCGAGGTTCGCCACCGGCACGTAGTTGAGCCATCCGGCGGTCGAGAACTCGCCGACGAACAGGCTGATCATCACCAGCAGCGCGCCCGCCACCGTCAGCCACAGGCTGAGGCTGTTGAGATAGGGGAAGGCCACGTCCCGCGCGCCGATCTGCAGCGGCATGACGAAGTTGATGACGCCCGAGATCAGCGGAATGGCAACGAAGAAGATCATGATCGTCCCGTGCGCGGTGAAGATCTGATCGTAGTGGTGGGCGTTGAGATAGCCCTCGTTGCCGAACGCCATCGACTGCTGCAGCCGCATCATCACTGCATCGGCGAAGCCGCGGACCAGCATGACGATGCCGAGGATGATGTACATGATGCCGATCTTCTTGTGATCGACGCTGGTCAGCCATTCGCGCCACAGCCAGCCCCACAGCCGATACCTGGTCACTGCGCCGACGATGCCGAGTCCGAGCAGCACGACGACGGCGAACGTCACCAGCAGGATCGGCTCGTGGATCGGGAACGATTCCCAACTCAGCCGCCCGAAGATCATCTGGGCGAGCGCGCTGCGGGGTTCGGATTGGGTAGGCGTTTCCATCGTTTCAGCCTGCAGGTGAATGGTCGGCGCCGTGCGAAGCGGCGGGCTGCGGGGCGACCCGGCCGTCGACCGGGCGGCCGCTTTGCGGGCGGTTGCCCGGGTAGCGTTCGGACTGCTCGCGCGAGGGCGCGCTGTAGTTCTCGCCCACGCCCATCTCGCCGGGCTCGCGGAACGCCCCGGGCTCCACGCCGCGGCCCTGCGGCAGCGACTGGCGCCCGGCGGGCATCCCCGCCCCGGCTCGATCGGCGTGTGGATGGCCGCCGCCCGCGGCGCGGTCGCGCGCCATGATCTCGGTCATGCACGGGGTGCCCGGCTTGACGCAGCGTTCGAGGATCCGGCGGTAGAGGTCCGGATCGACCCGGCCGAACATCATCGCCGGCACTTTCTCGCTGGGCTTGGCGAGCTGCTGGTAGGAGGCGAGGTCGAGCGCCTTGCCGCTCCCTTGCGCGCCGGCGACCCAGCGGTCGAACTGCGCCGGCTCGAGCCCTTTCAGCGCGAAGCGCATGTCGCTGAAGCCGGCGCCGCTGTAGTTCGCCGACAGCCCGAACGATTCGACCGGCCGCTCGAGCACCGCGTGCAGCGTGCTCTGCATGCCGGGCATCGCGTAGATCATCCCCGCCATCGTCGGCGCGTAGAACGTGTTCATCATGTTGGTCGAGGTGATGTCGAAGCGCACCTGCCGGCCGACCGGCAACGCCAGCTCGTTCACGGTCGCGATCCCCTGTTCGGGGTAGATGAACAGCCACTTCCAGTCCATCGACACGACCTGCACGCGCAGCGGCGCTTCGTGCTCGGCGTTCGGCCGGATCAGCCGCGCCGCCTGGTCGCGCGGGCGGAACGGATCGAGCAGGTGCGTGCTCGACCAGGTCAGCGCGCCGAGCGCGATGATGATCATCAGCGGCGCCGACCAGATCAGCAGCTCGAGCGCGGTCGAGTGGTCGAAATGCGGATCGTAGGTGCCGCCCTTGCCCTTGCGGTAGCGCCAGGCGAACACGACGATCAGCACCATCACCGGCACGATGATCAGCAGCATCAGCCCGGTCGAGATGTAGATCAGGTCACGCTGCTGGCGCGCGACGTCGCCCGCCGGGTCGAGCACCGCGCGGTCGCATCCTGCCAGCAGCACCGCGAACAACACCGCCCCCGCGATGCCGAGGCAGCGCGACTGCCAATTCCCGTCACTCGTCATTCGCTCGCTGCCACCTGTCGACCGATCGCCTGCCGGCCGTGGCCGGGTTGCTTCGCCATACGGGCACCCCGCGCGGTCCGCTTTGATCTGCGTCAAAGTCTCGGCCCCGCCAATCGCCTATTGCCATTGCTCACGGCCGGAGACAACACGCCATCATGACTTCGCTTGACACGTCCGCGAGCTCGCAGCCGCTCGAGCGCGACGCCCAGGTCGTCAACACCCGTCACACCGGCATCCGGCCCGGCGAAATCGCGATCGGGGTGATCATCGGGCGCACCGGCGAATTCTTCGATTTCTTCGTCTACGCGATCGCCTCGGTGCTGGTCTTTCCGGCGTGGGTGTTCCCTTACGCCGATCCGCTGACGGCGACGCTCTATTCTTTCGCTTTGTTTTCGCTCGCCTTTATCGGCCGGCCGATCGGCACGTTGCTGTTCACCGTGATCGACCAGCGGCACGGGCGCGGGGTCAAGCTGACGATCGCGATGTTCCTGCTCGGCGGCTCGACGATGGCGATCGCGCTGCTCCCCAGCCATGCGCAGGTCGGTGCCCTTTCCGCCTGGCTGCTCGGCTTCTTCCGCCTGTGTCAAGGGATCGCGCTCGGCGGCGCGTGGGACGGGCTGCCCGCGCTGCTCTCGCTCAACGCGCCGCGCGAAAAGCGCGGATGGTACGCGATGATCCCCCAGCTCGGCGCGCCGATCGGACTGCTGATGGCGAGCGTCCTGTTCGCGTACTTCCTCGCGATCCTGACGCCGACCGACTTCCTGCAATGGGGCTGGCGCTACCCGTTCTTCGTCGCCCTGGCGATCAACGTAGTCGCGCTGTTCGCGCGCCTGCGGCTGGTGGCGACGCCCGAGTTTGTGCGGCTGTTCGAATCGGGCGAGCTGCAGCCCTCGCCTCCGTTCGAGACGCTGTTCGCCGAATGGCGCACGATCCTGCTCGGCGCGTTCGCCCCACTCGCCAGCTTCGCGCTGTTCCACCTGATGGCGGTGTTCCCGCTATCGTGGGTCAACCTGTTCGAAGAGCAGGACCCGCTGCGCTTCCTGCTGCTCGAAGCGGCGGGCGCACTGGTCTGCATGGTCGCTTGCCTCGCTTCGGGCCTGATCGCCAACGTGTCCGGCCGGCGCGCGGTGCTCGGCGTGTCGGCGCTGCTGATCGGGGTTTTCGGCCTGTTCGCGCCGCAGCTGCTTGGCGCCGGCCTGCTCGGCGAAGCGTTCTACATGATCAGCGGCTTCGCGCTGCTCGGGCTCGCGTTCGGCCAGTCCGCCGGCGCAGTGAACACCAGCTTCCGGCCATACTACCGCTATACCGGCGCGGCGATCGTCTCGAACTCCGCATGGTTCATCGGCGCCGGCTTCGCGCCGCTGGTGGCGCTGTTCCTCGCCGCGAACTTCGGGCTGTGGTCCGTCGGGCTCTACCTGCTCTCGGGCGTCATCTGCACCCTGGCAGCCCTCGCGCTCAACCGCGAATGGGCGAAGACCGAGGCCTGACCTGCCGAAATGGTGCCGCTTACAGGACTCGAACCTGTGACCCCATCATTACGAATGATGTGCTCTACCAACTGAGCTAAAGCGGCGCTCCGGCGGCCCTTATCGGCGATGCGGCCGGGCCGCAATGCTTCCAAAAGCGCGCAAAAGATGGAGGCCCGAGCCGGAATCGAACCGGCGTAAACGGATTTGCAGTCCGGTGCGTCACCACTCCGCCATCGGGCCTCGCCCCGCCAACGCGGGATGCGCGCCCCTAGCGGCTCGCCGCGCGGCTGGCAATTGCGAACGACGCTGGCGAAACGGCCGCGGTCCGCTATGGAGCGCGGCCTATGCGTTTCGCCCACCTCGTCGAGGCCGTGCCGGCCGACAACCGCCCCGTCACCCTCCCCGGCGCCGAGCAGTGGATGCAGGGCCGCACGCTGTTCGGCGGCGCCTCGGCCGCGCTCGCGCTGGTCGCCGCGCGCAAGGCGCTGCCCGAGCTGCCACCATTCCGCGCGGCGCAAGTCGGCTTCGTGGCGCCCGTCGGCGCGAACCTCGCGTTCGCGGTCGAGATCGTCCGCCAGGGCCGCAACGTAACCCAGGTGCGCAGCGACATCGCCAGCGACGGCAAGCTCGCGCTCACCGCGCTGCTGCTGTTCGGCGACAGCCGCGAGCCGAACGCGCTCCATCCGGCTGGCCGGGCCGACCCGTGGCCGGGCGCCCCGGAGGAATGCGAGGAGCTTCCGAGCCCGGCCAACACAGTTTTAGAATGGGTTCTCCAAGTAAAATTTCGGAAGCAAACGATTATTACAGATCAATAAGCGGTGTCACCGGTGTTATGGAATTGCAGCCTGGACATAACTTCATTCATTCCAAACGCTTTGAGAAGAGATTATTTCATCGCTGAGAATGCTGCTTTTAACACTGTATTGGCTGGAGCTGCAACTGCATCGTCTAAGTTATTAGTGACAAAAACAAAATCGAAATGTTGATCAACGAGATTGCTACATTAGAAAATTCAAACTACGCTGTTAACGGTATCGTTGTACGTCCGTCTGACTTCTACGACATCATGAAATCTGCAAAATCTAGCTCATCAGGATATGGTTTGCCAGGAATCGCTGTTTTAGAAGGTGGTGTATTGAGAATCAACGGAATCGCTGTTTACAAAGCTACTTGGTTAGCTGCTAACA